>JAMPEL010000027.1 GCA_023665185.1 Roseburia sp. | reverse complement strand
CCGGTAGAAAACTATATTTATAGATATGCAGATAACTCTAAATGCCCCATATAGGCTTTATGGCGATATTACTTTGCCTTCTTCAAAAAGTATCAGCAATAGAGCACTTGTGATAAATGCCCTTATTGGTGATAAAGAATCCGAACTAGAAAATTTGTCGGACTGTGATGATACGTGTGTCATGTTGAATTGGCTTACGCATCCAGCTGATACTATAAATATAGGAGCAGCAGGAACTGCTATGAGGTTTTCTTCTGCTTTATTGGCAGTAACAGATGGTGTAAGGGTTATTACAGGTACAGAACGAATGAAAAACCGTCCAATATCTGTTTTAGTAGATGCATTGAGAAAACTTGGTGCTACAGTGGAATATGTGGAGAAAGAAGGCTATCCGCCTTTGCGGATTACAGGCAACAACAAAATGCTTGGAGGACATATCTCCTTACCTGGAAATGTCAGCTCTCAGTATATCTCTGCATTGCTGATGATAGCTCCTGCCATGAAGGAAGGACTGTCTTTGACACTGACTGATGCTGTTATATCTCGTCCATATATAGATTTGACTTTGCAGTTGATGACTGATTTTGGCGCGAAATGTTATTGGAGTGGAGAGTCTCAGATAATTGTTGAGCCTGTGGGATATTCTCCGCGCTTATATTTCGTGGAAAGTGATTGGAGTGCAAGTTCTTATTGGTATGAGATGGCTGCACTCTCTGATAATGCAGAGTTTGTGTTGTCTGGGTTATTCAGGAATAGTTATCAAGGTGATTCTAAAGTGGCAGAAATATTTGAGAATTTAGGTGTCCATACCTTTTTCGATGAATCAGGGACTATTCCGAGGGTTGTTTTGAGAAAGACAGGAACTCCTTGTGCATTTATGAACTATGACTTTATTAACCAGCCAGACTTAGCACAGACTTTGGTCGTATGCTGTTGCATGATGGATATTCCTTTCCGTTTTACGGGATTGCAAAGCCTGAAGATTAAGGAGACAGACCGTATTTCTGCTTTGCAAAATGAACTTTTGAAATTAGGATATGTGATAAGCGAAGAAAATGGGTCTGTGCTGTTCTGGAATGGTGAAAAGGTTCCTGTGTCGTCACTCCCAGTGATAGACACATACGAAGATCACCGTATGGCAATGGCTTTTGCCCCTTGTGCCTTAAAATTGGGAGAGATAAGAATTAATAATCCAGAGGTTGTTTCAAAATCTTATCCTAAGTATTGGGATGATTTGAATGCTGTTGGTTTTCAAATAGAGAAATCAAAGTAAAAAGATATGTTGTATTTGTTTTTTGCTTTATGCCTTTTGGCTTTGCTTGCTATGCTGGCAGGTGTTGTCAGGAATAAAATATTGCAGAAGAAGCTTGAGGCGGGGGAAATAACCGAATTGCCTTCTGTTCAGCAAATAAATGATATGGAGTGCTGTGGACAGCATGAAACATGCGAGAAGGAAAGTCTTTTGGCTGCTGTCAGTCGTGAGATTGAATATTATAATGATGAGGAGCTTGACCGTTTTAGAGAGAAGGCTTCATCCGAATATGCTGATGCCGAGGTTGAGGAGTTTCGTGATATATTGTACACAATGAAGAATACAGAAGTGGCAGGTTGGGTGAGGAGTCTGCAATTGCGTTCTGTAGAATTGCCAGATGAGCTGAAAGATGAGGTCGTGATGATTATATCTGAAAGACGGAGTGACGGTCATAAAAAGGGAGAATAGTTTGATTCGTATTTTGGAATTATACTAAAAGCATGTTCTTTGCGTTATATATATAAAGGCTTAAAGTCTATCAAGTAATGAAAAAGTTATTCGGTATCTTTCTTGTTCTGAATCTTGTGTTTCTTTTTGTCTCATGTTCCACAAAAAAGAATACAAGTATGACTCGTTCTATTCAGGCTTTTAAGGCCCGTTATAATACTTATTATAATGGGCATTTGGCTTATATAGACGGGATTGATGCGCAGGAAAGTGGTAATAAAGATAACTATACGGAGATTGTGCCACTATATATTACTTCCAATAAAGCCACTGTGTCGCTTGGTAATTCTGATTTTGCCCGCTCAATAGAAAAATGCCAAAAGACAATCAAACAACATTCTATTACGGCGCGTCCCGAATGGAAAAGTAACAAACCAAAGACGGCAAAGGATAAAATATGGCTAAGTCAGAAAGAGTATAATCCTTTTCTTTATAAAGCATGGTTTTTGATGGGAGAGGCACAGTTTCGCAGAGGTGAATATATGGAAGCTGCGTCTACGTTCTCTTATATTCAACGATTGTTTTTCTCTAAACCGGATATTGTGGCGAAAGCACGTCTGCTTGAGGCAAGATGTTATTCAGAATTAGATTGGTTTTATGATGCGGAAGATATTATATCCAGAGCTGTGCGTGATAGCTTTCCTGTTAAGTATGAACCTTTGAAGTCTGAAGTCCTTGCTAATTGCCAACTTCGTCAGCATCAGTATGCTGATGCCATTCCTAATTTGCTTAAGGCTATAAAGAAGGAGAAGCGTACGTTGCAGAAAGCAAGACTTTATTTCTTGTTGGGACAGTTGTACCATAAGACAGGGCAAGAACAACTTGCTTTTAAGGCTTATGGAAAAGTCGCAGCCAAGAATCCTCCTTATGAACTTGAATTTAATGCGCGGATACAGCAGACCGAAGTCATTTCTACAGGTAGAAGCAAGCAGATGATCCGAAAATTATTAGCTATGTCGAAGAATCCAAAAAACAAGGATTATTTGGACCAAGTATTTTATGCCATAGGTAATATTTATCTTGCTAACAACGACACACTACATGCTATTTATGCCTATACGGAAGGAGCAGAGAAGAGCACGCGGAATGGCATAGAGAAGGGAGTTGTATTGTTGCATCTGGGACGTCTTTATTGGGATACGGAGGATTTTGTAAAAGCTCACAAATGCTATTCGGAAGTATTGGGGTTGCTTGATAAAGACCGTGATGATTATAAGGAAATTGATGAACGCTCTAAGATTCTGGATGATTTGCAACCATTTGCTGCCGACATAGAATTACAGGACAGTCTTCAAACTTTAGCAAGGATGGATTCTGTGGAACGTATGAATGTAATCAAGAAGATTATAGAATATGTGAAGAAAAAAGAGAGGGAAGAGGAACGGAAAGCGGTAGATGCTGCTGTTTCGCAGACGTCTAATAATAGTAGGACGCAAAATGCTACAAATGCAAACCGTTCCAATCTGAATAATACAGGTAATCGTAATGGCGGTGGATTGTGGTATTTCTATAATCCTACAGCTGTGGCTGCCGGAAAACTTGAATTTCAAAAAAAATGGGGCAAGCGTGAATTGGCTGATAACTGGAGAAGAGCGAATAAGACAGTGTTGGAGGATTTAAATTTGGATTCTACTGCTGACTCCATCAGTGTAGATAATGATTCCATAGCAGAGGTTGTCACAAATGAAGATGATACAAAGGATGCAGTAAAGAAGGATGAAGAGGAATATGCTAATGACCCTCATCGTCCGGAATATTATTTGAAAGATATTCCATTGACAGAGGAACAGATGCAGGCATCGAATGCAACGCTGGTCAATGCTCTGTTCAATGCTGGAGTTATATATAAGGACAGAATGGAAAATTTTCCGCTTGCCGAAAAGACTTTTATGCGTATTTGTTCCGACTTTCCTGATTTTGAACAGATGGATGAAACTTATTATAATATGTTCCAGTTATATTCACGTATCGGACAGAACGATGCAGCGGAAATATATCGTAATAAGCTAATGTCTGAATATCCGGATAATGAACAAGCGAAGAATGTGGCAGACCCTAATTTTGAATTTAAGGCAAAATATGGCAAGCAAGTAGAGGATTCCCTTTATACCGAAGCGTATAATGCTTTTGTATCCAATGATTTTGAGACAGTTCTGTCCCATGATTCCTATACCGAAAAGGAATATCCGGAAGGAGCCAATAGGGCAAGGTTTATGTTTCTCCGGGCTATGAGTCTTCTGGAGATGGGCGAGCGCGACCAGTTTATGAATTCGATGAAGTCAATTGTAGAGAATTATCCTACTAGTACAGTAAGCGAACTTGCTGGATTGTATGTCAAAGGACTCAAGGACGGACGCCTGCTTGCAAGCGGAAAGTTTGAGATGGGCTCTATATGGGAACGCAAAAGAGGATTAGGGGCTGACGAAGATTCTTTGTGGGCTGATTCCGCTTTTACAGATGAGAAAAATGTCGACTTTGTATTTGTGGTGGCATATGAGCGTGACAGTGTTGATGAAAACCAGCTATTATATGAGATGGCGCGTTATAATTTCACGAACTTCACGGTGCGTAATTTTGATATATCCATTGAAAGAGGTGATGGTATAGACATGTTGCAGGTACGTACATTCCTCAATTATGATGAAGCCTTTATATATTTGCACCGTCTGTATAATAATGAAGAGATGGTTTATAAATTAGAAGGGCTTAAATCGTTTGTCATTTCTGAGTCCAATTTGAAACTTTTGATGAAAGGAAAGAGTTTTGCTGACTATTTTGATTTTTATGATGAACATTTCGACAATTTAGGTCATTTGAATATTGATGACAGCACTCTTGATGAGCCAACCGAACTTCCTCAGCCAAAAGAAGAAGAGGGTTTTGAGGAGGAAGAAAGTGGGTATGATGATGATTTTATATTCTAACTTGATTTGGAGGATAATACAATGGATAATGGTATATTATTATGGGTTGATGATGAAGTGGAGCTTCTGAAAGCTTATATCATATTCCTGGAGAAGAAAGGTTACAAAGTTGTCACGGCTACGAATGGGCGGGACGCTATTGATTTATGCCATGAACAGTCATTCGACATTATTTTTCTGGATGAGAATATGCCAGGATTAAGCGGATTGGAAACTTTGTCGCAGATAAAGGAGATTAATAGTGCGCTCCCTGTTGTTATGGTTACTAAAAGTGAGGAGGAAGATATTATGGATCAGGCTATAGGCTCTAAGATTGCCGACTATTTGATAAAGCCTGTCAATCCCAACCAGATTCTCCTTACTTTGAAAAAGCATCTTCATAAGAAAGCTATTGCTACGGAAGTTACCAATACGAGCTATCAGCAGAATTTTATAAAGATTGGTATGCAGATAAACGACTCATACAGTCTTGGAGAATGGATAGAAGTATATAAGCGTCTCGTCTTTTGGGAACTGGAATTGTCTGAAACCAATAGCGAGATGACCGATATGCTGCGTATGCAGAAAATGGAAGCAAATACAGAATTTGCCAAATTCATACGGAAAAATTATTTGAATTGGGTGGCAGATTCAGAAAATCGTCCATTGATGAGTCCGGATATATTCAAACGCAAGATTTTCCCTCTTCTGGATAAAGGAGAGAAAGTGTGTCTTATTGTATTTGATAATCTCCGTTACGACCAATGGAGGGTTATCAGTCAGGATTTGTCCGAGGACTTTGTTTTCGATGAGGATTTGTATCTTAGCATACTTCCTACATCCACACAATATGCCCGTAATGCCATTTTTGCGGGACTGATGCCTTCACAGATAGCCTCAATGTTTCCTGATTTGTGGGTTGATGAGGATGAAGACGAAGGAAAGAATCTGAACGAAATGTCTTTGGTACAGACGCAGTTTGACCGTTACAGGCGTAAGCATACGTTTACCTATTCAAAACTGAATAATTCGACTGATTCTGAAAAATTTGTGTCGCAATTTAAGAATATGGCGAACAAAGACTTGAATGTCATTGTCATTAATTTTATTGATATGCTTTCGCATGCGAGGACAGAATCGCGGATGGTGCGTGAACTTGCATCTGATGAGAATGCTTACCGTAGTATAACTTTGTCATGGTTTCGTCACTCGCCTGTCGGTGAGCTTTTCCAAATTCTTGCTCATTCCGATGTGAAGATTGTGGTGACGACAGATCATGGAAGCATCCGTGTGAATACTCCTGTAAGAATTATAGGTGACAGGAATACCAATACCAATTTACGTTATAAGCTGGGAAAGAACTTGAGCTATAATACCAAAGAGGTTTTTGAACTCAAGGAACCTAAGAAAGCTTGTCTACCCTCACCTAATTTGAGCACGTCATACGTTTTTGCTCAGAACGATTCATTCTTTTCATATCCCAATAATTATAATTATTATGTCGGATACTATAAGAATACGTTCCAGCATGGTGGTATTTCAATGGAAGAGATGCTCATCCCTGTAGTGACGATGCAGGGTAAGCGTATCAAGCGTAGTTGATTATAATATAACAATATAATTATGATAATAAAGATTGATTCAATAGAGGAAATAGCCGATGCGGCAGAAAAATTTGTTCAGTTGATGGGCGACAATAAAGTCTTTGCCTTTTATGGAAAGATGGGTGCCGGAAAAACAACATTTATCAAGGCTGTATGTGAGCAACTTGGAGTTACGGATGTAATAAACTCGCCTACCTTTGCCATTGTCAACGAGTATCTTGATAGGAAAGGTGAGTCTGTGTTCCATTTTGATTTCTATCGCTTTCAGAAAGCCGACCATGCTGCTGCTTTGGCTGAAGCGCTTGATATTGGCTATGAAGACTATGTGTACAGCGGAAATGTCTGTTTTATGGAATGGCCTGAGATTATAGAGGAATTGTTGCCGGATGATGTGGTGAAAGTATCCATTGAGGAATTGGCTGATGGTACAAGGCAGGTAGAGATGGATGTCTAATACAGGCAACTGTTAGAGTTTTCCAGCAACAGGATAATTATGGTACAGGGTCATAACCGTGTCCACCCCACGGATGGCAGCGTAAAATTCTGCGCACAGCTAAGTAGGTGCCACGAAAAGGACCGTGTTTACGGATTGCTTCTATGGCATATTGCGAGCATGTGGGGGTAAATCTGCAAGAGGGTGGTGTAAGAGGCGATATGCAGGTTCGGTAGAAATATATGGGAAGTTGCAGCAATATAGACAATGCTCTGCAAGTAAGTTGTACTAATGTTTTCATTGCCTTGTATGTATTGAGCCTTTTTATACAGTTCTTTCCTCAATTCTTCTTAGTATCTTTCTTACGCTTTTGCTGATGTCGCTTGTCGTACATGGTTTGTCCGACAGACAGATAAAAGCTACAGCCATGCTCTGTCCTTTACTTTCAAGTATGTTCCATAGCGTGTGCTTAGAGCGGCGGTAAGCCTCGCGTATCTGCCGTTTTATTCTGTTGCGGTCTGTGGCATGGTGCAATTTGCGTTTAGGCACACTGATAAGTATTGATACAGGAACTTCCCCTTTGGGAATTGGCATATACAATGCGCGCAATGGATATGCAGACATAGAAGCATTTCCACCGGCAAATAACTTTTCTATTATCAGTTTCTTGTTCAGCCGCTCAGCCTTGCAGAATGTGTTGTGAACAGTTTCCATTTAATGCCAATTTAATTCTCGTTTTTCTCCAACTTTCTCACTTGCGGTGATACATATAATAAATAATGGCTGCGTACTTTTTCTGTTCGTGTAGAACAAATGTCACGCAGCCATTATTTATTATATATGTATCAATTCTTCTTGTGTTTCTTGATATAGTCCTCTATCATAGCCGGTACGGAACGCAGTTCCGGTGTTGGCTGCATGTCTATTCTCAATCCAGCCTCTTCAGCGGCTTTGATTGTTTTACTGCCCAGACATGCTATGGCAATGTCTCCCTGTTTGAAATCTGGGAAGTTCTTCATGAGAGAGTAGATACCCTCAGGACTGAAGAATACAATCATGTTATAGTCGAAAGGCTCGTCCGGACCGAAATCATTGCTGACCGTGTAATACATCACCGCCTCGCTGTGTTGCAATTTGGCTGCGTCAAGCAGGTTTTTCAGGTCGTCATTGTGTACAGAAGACAGCGGTACGAAATATTTTTCTGTCTTGTGCTTCTGCATTATAGGTATCAAGTCGGCAAGCTTTCCCGATTCCGGGTGGAAGTTTTTGCGTTTGCGATACTGCACATATTTCTGGATATACAGAGCCACCTGTTCCGATACGCAGAAATATTTCATGGTGTCGTCTATGTTTACTCGCAATTCTTTGCAGAGTGTGAAAAAGTGGTCTATTGCATGGCGCGAAGTGAATACAATTGCTGTATGTTCCGGTATAGACACTTTTTGCTGGCGGAAATCCTTTGCCGACATTGGCTCTACTTTTATGAAAGGTCTGAACACCATTTCCACACCGTATTTTTCAGCGATGTCGAAGTAAGGTGATTTTTCCGTCTGCGGTTTAGGTTGCGATACTAAGATCTTTGTTGCCATCAATGTTCTAAATTTTTACGATAAAACTTTCGTTAGCCCCGTTAAAGATATGCCAAAGGACAAATGCGGGCATTATTTCGACGCTGCAAAAGTACAAAAAAATCAGCGGAAATCCATGTTTTTTGGTCTTAAAGTTGGTGCATAGCTTGTAAAACAACAACAGTTCATACAGAATGAATACCAGAGACAGGCAGAATGCTGTTTGCGGGAGTTTATAATCTGAGTATATTTCGATTAGGGCAAGCGGGAAGAGGATGAATGCCGATGCCGAGGTCATGAGAAAATAGGACGACAGCCATTTGCGTCCTTGTGTACTGCCGAAGAATATCCAGTTTACAAATAAGTATATTATGGCTTTTATGAAGATAAGTGCCATGAGGGCGATGAAGCCAATCGACAGTATCTTGTATACAGACGCTTGGTTTGCGCCTTGCATGTCGTCCTCGATGATTCTGCCGAACAGGATGAGGCAAGCCGACATGCTGCTGATGCCCGACAGGATAAGTGTGTTGCGTGCCTCGCTTGTGCTGGTTTTTGCGTTCTCGTCTTTATACTTGCGTTTGTGGCTGAAGAAATCTTTGAGGCGGTATGCCAGAAACATGCCGCTGTGATAGACTATTGCCGAGATAAGCGCGAACATGACGAGCATGGATATGGCTATGCCGTCATCATTCCCGAGCGAGTGCCTTTGCGGGCGGCTTGCCACGTCCCGGTCTGGCATTTCTGTTCCCGACTTATACATTTCCGATGTCTCGATATTATTCCGTTCCTGATGGCGCATAATCGAGTCGTAGTCGATATATGTATTTGGGACGGCACTTTCCAATACGGACAAAGGCAGGTACTCGTTTGGGGAGTGCGTGCTGTCTTCCAGCACAGTCTGTTCCAGATTCTGTCCGTCGGTGAGTGGCAGTTGTATGTCCTTCTTATAAACTGGTGACGTGTTCTCTGTCGTTTCTTGTGGTGTCATTGCCATTATCGGATTCTTCGTGACGTATGTGTTTGGAATTCTCTCTTTATTCTGATTTCATTTTGGATGGTGCGCGTTCCATACCTCCGTAATGATTCTTACAGCGTCGTCAGGAGTGTCTGCGATGTCCCATAAGCGGATATGTTCCGGTTTCATGAAACGTTGGCCGACAGCTGTCTCAAGCATCTTGATGAGCGGGTTGTAATATCCTGCAGTGTTCAGGATGATTACAGGCTTTGAGTAAAGTCCCATCTGTTTCCATGTGATGATTTCCAGCAGCTCTTCCATTGTGCCGCAGCCGCCTGCCATAGCGATGCATGCGTCCGACAACTGTGCCATTGTCTGTTTACGCTCGTGCATGTCTCTGGTTACGATGAGTTCTGTCATCTTGTCATACTGCCAGCCTCTGTCAATCATGAATTGCGGTATCACTCCCGTAGCGTTTCCTCCGGCTGACATTGCCGCATCGGCACACATGCGCATAAGTCCGGTGGTGCCGGCGCCATTGACAAGTCTTATGCCGTGTTCTCCGATAAGTTGTCCGAGTCTTGCCGCTGCTTCAAAATATGCTTTGTCTATTTCCGCACTCGCTGCACAATACACGCAGATAGTTTTCATTGTGTTTGTATTGTTTTTTTCGCAAAGTGTGATTTTCCTTGTCTGTATGCCGTACAGCAAGCTGTCGCAGACTGGGAAAATCACACTTTTGCCACTTTTAGATATTGAATGCCTTCTTTATTTGCTCCACATAATCAAGTTTTTCCCATGTGAACAGCTCCACTTCCATTTCCTTGTAGCCTTCATATCGGTTGGTGAAACGCTTGACGACAGTTTCCGGTTTGCGTCCCATGTGTCCGTAAGCGGCGGTTTCTTCATATATCGGGTTGCGCAACTTCAGACGTTCTTCTATGGCTTTAGGGCGCATGTCGAACAGTTCCTCTATTTTCTTTGCAATCTCTCCGTCTGGCATGTTTACGTTGGAGCGTCCGTAGGTGTTGACATAAATGTTGATAGGACGTGCCACACCGATGGCATAGCTCACTTGCACAAGCATCTCGTCTGCCACTCCTGCCGCTACCATGTTTTTTGCAATATGGCGCGCAGCGTAGGCTGCCGAGCGGTCCACCTTGCTTGGGTCCTTGCCTGAGAATGCGCCGCCTCCGTGGGCACCCTTGCCTCCGTAAGTGTCCACGATTATTTTGCGTCCTGTCAGTCCGGTGTCGCCGTGTGGTCCTCCTATGACGAATTTTCCTGTTGGGTTCACATGATATTTAATGCCGGAGTTGAACAGCCTTCTCACGTTCTCGTTCTTAATCTCCTTGATTACCCGTGGCATAAGAATGTTGATGACATCCTGCTTTATCTGTCCGAGCATCTGCTCGTCGGCTTTCTTCTGGTCGAGTGTGGCAGATGGTTTCACAAATTCGTCGTGCTGGGTCGAAACAACGATAGTGTCGATGCGTACCGGACATCCGTCATCGCCATATTCTATTGTGACTTGGCTCTTTGCATCCGGGCGCAGATAAGTCATCACCTTGCCCTCCTTGCGTATGTCGGCCAGTGTGCGCAGAATCTTGTGGCTGAGGTCGAGTGACAGTGGCATGTAGTTCTCTGTCTCGTTAGTGGCATAACCGAACATCATTCC
Organism: Roseburia sp.; assembly: GCA_023665185.1. Classification (GTDB taxonomy): domain Bacteria; phylum Bacteroidota; class Bacteroidia; order Bacteroidales; family Bacteroidaceae; genus RGIG8745. The sequence continues at coordinate 22,412 of JAMPEL010000027.1, read as the reverse complement.
CTGATCGCCGGCACCCTGTTCCATTGGGTTCTCCCGCTCGACGCCACGGTTTATGTCCGCGCTCTGCTCGTGTATGGCCGACAGCACACCACAGCTTTCCGCCTCGAATTTCAGTTCTGCGTTGGTGTAGCCTATTCTTGAAATGGTACGTCTGACCACATCCTGCAAATCTACGTATGCTTTCGATTTCACCTCGCCTGCCACAATCACCTGTCCGGTGGTGACAAGAGTCTCACATGCCACTTTCGACACACTGTCGTAAGCCAGAAGCTCGTCGAGCACGGCATCGCTGATTTGGTCAGCCACTTTGTCCGGATGACCCTCACTTACTGATTCTGATGTAAATAGATAGCCCATACTTAATTTTGAATTTTAATGTTGATAGTTAATAATTAAAATCAGTGTGGGAAGAAATTGGGTAACAAATGCAGACAACTTTCCTTTGCCTTTGAATCTGTCATTCTTGGATTTCCGGCATTTTTCAGGTTGTCGTTTTAGCATTTTTTTCTGTGGTTGCAAGCTGCCCAAATCTGTCCACATGTATCTGTTTGTCTAAGCCTTTCTCGCTTTTGCGCTGCAAAGGTACGGAAAATAACCGGAACGTGCTAATTTGATGGCTGTAATTTATTTTTCTTGTGCTGATATGCTCTTGCAGGTACGTTCACAAGCTCTTCATCACTTTACTCTATATTCTCTAACTTAAATAAGAGACTTTGTCCGACAATGAAGTGCGCCCCAAAAGTTTTGTGTCTAACTTTTGGGGCGCACTTCAGAAACGTTGTATTGGTCAAGTTGGGATAAAAAGTGTCCAAGTGTATTTATAAAAACAGATTCGTAGAAACGGCTACTTTGTGTTCAATTCTTGTTTGCGCTTATTACAAATCCCTCTTTTGCTATTTTATTACAGTTTTCTCCCCATTGATGATGTATAACCCTTTTGGGAGATTTTCCGGAGCAGAGTTTATCTTGCGTCCTTCCAGAGTATATATGCCGAATCTTGTGTGCTTGTTTTCGACTGTTGGTATAGCATTGGGTATGTCGAAATAATCGTACAGCATATTGTAATTGCGCTGATACCAGTCTTTGACATACTCCAGTTCCTCCGACACATCTTCCTTAAGGGCGACAGGGTTGTTGTTCCATCGTGTGTATTCACGCTCCCAAGCACCCGAGAGCCGGAACTGTTCCGCGTATTTGTCCATCCGGTTTTCTAACTGCCTGACAGACAAATGTGTCTCGGACAGTTCTTTCCATCTTGCGCGCACTTTGTCTTTGAATTGGTCGATGTTCTGCACATATAGCCTGTTGAACGGGGCTTTGTTATTGTATCTGTTCATATCCGACAAATAATTGTTATATTCCCCGTTATAATATCCTCCCAATGACATGTCCATGTCCCACGGGGTGATAAGATAACGGTGCTCCTGTGTCAGATCGGCGGCTGACAAGAATGTGTTTTTATACAGATTGTCGCCCACATTCAATGCTTGCGTAAAGACAATGTAGTCTACAAGATTGTCCGTATAAAACCAGTTTTGGTATTCTTTCCTGAATTGTGATATACTGGTCTTGCCGGAGCAGAAATCTATCAGTTGGGTCAGTGGCTGCCATGTGGCGACCGACGGATAGTCGTCCGGATACTGTAATTCCCATGCGTTCCATGTCTCTTCCGACATGTCTGCATCTTCATACTCCAGAAGTCCGCATCCGCTTTCCCAGCTGATACCCTTATAAAGTACTCCTCTTACAGTCTGCAACCCTGTATCGTCCGTTTTTGCTTTCTTCAGTCCCAGCAACTTGCGGTTTATTTTGTCTGTCATGCAGTATAGTCCATGATAGTCTCCGTTGACAAACACTTCCACAAAAACTCCTTCTGTACCATTGCGGTCATTATAGTTTGTTGTGTAAGGTGTTGAACTGAGGGCATTCCAACAGTCGAAGCATATGCGGTTGCGCATTCTTATTCTGTCAATAGCCATTGCGTCAAGAATCCAATTGTCATCAAGTCTCATGCCGAGAATATTGGTGTCAAGAGAGTTCCCTCCGCTGTCTTTCAGTTTGATGGCAAACGATTTCTTTTGATATTTTCTGGATGATGCTCCCCTATATCTGTATTGGCAATGATAGCGTTGCGTCTCTGTTATGCCGTCTGTACGTTTTTGAAAGTCTGTAATCTCTATTTCTCCGTCTGTATAAGTGTCAGGGTTTATATCAGCTGTATTGGTGACGATGATGTTCACCAATGGCAGGGAACTGGAGTTGATGCTTGCTTTTATTTGTTCGTATTCATTTGGCTGTGTACGGCATGTTCCTTTTATTGCAAGAAATAATAAGATCAGCCCCCATAATCTTCTCCTCATATTGGTCGTTTTGATTGTGGTATCTGTTTGATGACACAAAAATACACAGAAAATGTGGTTCATCCGGCATTTCAAGCTATTTTGTTTATTATTATAAAGTTGGGTTTTGATGTAGGTGATGTTCCGTTGATATATTTGGCTGACTGCTTACTTTCGTCTTCTATACTCTTGACGGATGTTTTTTGATGTACATAGACATAAAGTTTGACTTTTTGTAAGTTTGTGTTAGGTGTATTTTAACAGACTCCTCTGTCGCTTTGAGCCACCTCCTCTAACTTAGAGGAGGAGCTATATACCTTGTTAATCAATGTGTTAGTTTCTCTACTAACTCGGTAATCAGGCTCCTCCTCTAAGTTAGAGGAGGTGTCGCCTTGCGACGGAGGAGTCTGTCGGAAATATTAGTAAAACATCGGAATTTCCGACAATTTGATATGTTAAAACTCACCTCCGTAGAATCGCCTCAAAATGAACCGAACCTTGCCGAGGTCGCAAAAACGCGATTCTACGGAGGTTTTTGAATCCCGAAAGCCAAGTGGACAAACAGAACAATCCATCCGACCAAAAGATATACAAATTTCCTCCGAAACACGCCTATTCTCCCCAAAAGTGCCCCAAAACCCAAAATTACAAGGTGCTGAAAATTTATTTCCAAGGCACACTGATTTTTTTCGCAAGGTGAAGTAATTTTATTTTCAAGGCGCACAAAATTTTCAAAGCCCGTTTTTCGGCCCAAAATCGGGCATTCTTCCGAATCATCTCTTCAGAAAGACGGCAACCGGGTTTTCAATGCCCCGAAAAACAAAAATGAATTTTGAACCTGAAAAAAGACAATTTTAAGGATGAGTTCTCATAACTCGCTGATTATCAATACATCCTATTTTGACTCCAACCATGCGTTTTACGTCTAAAACTGCGTACTTTTTACTGAAAATTTATTTGCTTGATTATCAGTGGTTTATCTAATTCTTTCGAAAAATCAAGCACTGCTTTCCGAAAAATGACCGCAGGAAATGTTAAAAAAAGAGCCTTCCGCCAAAGTGACATAATGTCAAAACACCCTTGCCTATAGAATGCTGTCCTGCAATATGTGCGGCGGAATGGTTCCGGCTTTGATACTTCCGTTTGTAAGGCACGTACAAGGGAATCAAATGAAATGTTTGTATCTAATGAACTGTTTTGGATTTCCGTTTGTAAACACGTACAAGAGACGCAATGGATGTGTTCCGACGCTGCAATATCTTTGACAAGGACTGTATACACGGAGTGGCAGTATCACCCGGATGTCGGACGAACCGCAATTTTGCGAGGCAGGTATGCTTTGGAAAAAACGGGAGAGGTATATGGAAAACGGAATCCCCGCTTTCCATATACCTCTTCTCTGTTTGTAAATGATGAAAGGTGGGCGGAACAGTTATTTCGGATACCCTACCGGATTGTTTATGAGGGGTATCTGCTGTTCGGTCAGTCCGAGCAGCTTGCGTATTCCCGCCTGATTCATTGTTCCGCGAGGCACGGTACACAGTCCGTTGGCTGCGCAATAAAGATTGATGTTCTGGCTGACGATTCCTACATCAACCGCTCCCATGAGCCGCGCATGTTCGTTGTCGTTCTTGTATTTGGATATGTCGGCTACCATCAGCAGGCTTAAAGGTGCCTTTGCGGCAAACTCCTGTCGGTCGGCAATGAGGTTGCGGTGGTCGCCATCGGCTTTCTTGACAAGAGTGTGAGTGGCGGCGTCATACAGATACACTCCCTTGCTGTTGAATACATACAGAATGACTTCCTGCAAATTCATGGCTGTAGGATTGGTATGTTTGCCGCTGTCTTTGCGGTTGATGCCTGATGCTGCCCATACAAGGTTGGACAAATCTTTGTCTGTCAGCTCTTTCGCTGAATATTCTCTGACCGACTGTCTTTGCCAGAGAGCCTCTGTAAGTGTCTTGCTGCCTTTGGTGTCGGGTGACTTCAGCTTGATGTCCTGTGCCTGGCTGAGCGAGAATGCGGACAACAGCACAGTGGCAATGAGTAATTTCTTCATAATCATATTGTTTTTGCTATGGGTGTTCCGCCCAAGATAATTATTCTTCTTCTTTCCATTCAAGGATATTGGCTGCCACGGTGTCGGCAGACTGTATCAGGGAGCATAGCGGACTTTTGTTGCGCGCTGTATTGAGGCAGTTTTTCAATTCCGCACTTTGGAACGGCAAGTCCCATGCTGTCATGTGCCAGCGTATGGCAAGCATCTCGTCATCGGTAAGCTCAAGTCCGCTGAGGAGGAGCAAAATGACCGATTTCTCACCATGTCCCATCGGAAAATTAGAGTAGTCTACATCATATCCGTCATACTCTTCCCAGTTGCCATATTGGTTCTTGCGTTTCTTCACCGCCTTTTTGTAAATGTCGGCTTTGCACACATCGTGCAGCAGCGAGGCGATGATGACACTGTTCTTGGGGAAGTGGTCTTTCATTTCCGGCTTCATGGCAATGAGCTGTTCGCGGAGCATCAGTCCCGCCTTGCACACATTGAGCGAGTGGGCGGCAAGTCCGCCCTCGCAGTCGAGATGGTGCTTGCTCGATGCGGGAGCTTCGAAAAAGCCCAGCTTTTCCAAATCTTCTATTACATAGTCAATGCCTTCGCGCGCTGTCGATTTCAGCAGACTGACAAATTCTTCTTTGATTGCTTTTATGTCCATCATTCTTTGATTTTGGGTTTTATTGCGGGCAAAAGTACATAAAATGATGATAAAATGATAACTTTGCGCCTCTATTTGTTTGGACTGATAATAAAAGGATGAGAATGGGAACGACAATTTACTTGATGCGCCACGGGGAAACGGAGGAAAACAAGGCGCGTATTCTTCAGGGGCATCTTCCCGGAAAACTGACACCGGAGGGTATCCGTCAGGCGGAAGGGGCGGGAGCTAAACTGGCGGGAATGGCTATCGATGCCATTGTGGCGAGTGACTTGAAGCGGTGTGTGGATACGGCGGAAATCATCAACCGCAATTTGCACCTGAATATTGTCTATACCAAACTGTTGCGGGAAAGGGACTGGGGTTCTGTGACAGGTGTGGCTACCGATGAGAATCATAAGATTACAGTTCCGGCGGATGCGGAGAGCGTGAAGGCGATAAAGGCGCGCGCTTCCATTTTCATGGATTATATAAGGAAAACCTATCCGGGACAAACTGTGCTGGTAGTTACTCACGGATTCTTCTGCCGCTGTCTGAGAGCCGTGCATGGAGGTGTGGACATTTCCGGTGTGGAGCGTATGGAGAATGCGGATATTGTGCGACTGGAACTTTAGTCTCCGGTAAAAAGAACGGATGAAAACACGATGCGGATATGTTCGGGCAAGCTGCTTGCCCTGACATATCCGCATCGCGTTTTATGGCTGTTTGTGCCGTTCCCGCGCTTCGTCCGTGCTTATCCTACACTTCAATCGTTTCGAGAGTGGAGAAGGACAGTCGTCCGTTTTTGATGGGAAAAGCCACATCGTACCGGCTCTTCACCTTCTTTTTCCCCTGCCTGCCCGGTTTGAACTTGAGTTTCTTGGCTGTGCGTACCGCCTCTGCGTCAAGCGCGTCATCTGCATGACGTATGATTTGGGTGTCGACCACCTTTCCTTTTTCATTGATGATACATGCGATGATGATGCTTCCATACACATCGGAACGTGGTGAGGGATTCTTGAAGTTTTTCTCAATGAAACGGTTCAGAGCCTCATTGCCTCCTTTGAACACGGGAGCAGTGAAAGGTTCTTTTTCGTGTTGCTCCATTCTGTGTGTGAAAGGTTCCTCGCCGAACCCGAATCCGAAGAATTGTGCTTTTGCCGAGAGATGTATGGCAAAAAGAACGGTAAGAAGTATGATTTTGTCCATAGGTTGTAGTTGTTTTTATTGCCTGCCAAAATTACGGCAAAGTTTTGATATTGGCAAATGAGGGGAGGGGAGTTGTAGGTTACAGCTCTAAAAAAGACTTTAGCATACAGGCAACCCCGTGGTCGTCTACCGAGGCGGTGACATATCGTGCCGCTGCTTTCACCTTGTCATCAGCGTTGCCCATAGCCACTCCGTGTGCCACGTGTCGCAGCATGGATATGTCGTTTCCGCCATCACCAAAAGCCATTGCCTCCGACAGTGGAATGCCGTAGTGTCGCAGCATTGTGTCTATGCCGCTGCTCTTGCTGTTGCCTTCCGATATGATGTCGGCAAAGTAGGGATGCCATCTGTGTGCCGTACATCCTTTCAACACATCGGACATGATAGCCGCTTCGTTGTCTTCCGGAAAGAATGCGATTATTTGCATGACAGACATGTCGAGACAATGTTCAATGGGACGTATGTCTGTTGGTCTGACCTTCAACAATCTGAATATCTCGTCAGTCTGGCTGTTTGTGCCGGTCAGGAACACTTCCTTGTCGGATGCGAAGGCGATAGGAAACGGATTCGCCTTGTGATACAGGATGAGGCGGGCGAGGTCTGCCGCGCATACAGGGGAGAGGTATAGGACTTTCCCTTCGGATGTGGCGCACAGGGCACCGTTTACCGTGATGATTCCGTCATATTCCAATGCTCCGAGGTTGTCGATAAATGGCATTGGTCTGCCTGTGGCGATAAATATCTTCACCCCTTTTTCGCGTGCGGCATGTATTGCCTGAATGGCGGAGGGAGGGATGGTATGCGTCTTGAACGATACGAGTGTGCCGTCGATGTCAAAAAAAATAGCTTTGATAGTTTTCATAATCTTGTTCTTTTTCAGAGGATGAGGCTGATGCCGTAACACCCGTTTCAGAAGGTGATATATGGGGCAAGCCGTTTTATTTCTTCTTCAGTGAAGATGTTGGTGTCGGAAAGTTGTTTCTCGTCTTCTATTTTCCCGTAGATACGGATATATTTAAGCAGTGCGAGTGTCTGTTCGTATGAAATGTAAGGGTGTGAGTTCAGTTTCTGAAAACTCGCCTCATTAATATGTATGGTGCTTATGTTCGGACTGCTTATCTCAAACCATTCGAGAAGTTCTGGTGAGAATATCTTTATTTCGCGCAATTGCTCCACATGGTGGAAGCCGCCCAGCCGCTCACGGTAGCGTATGATGCTGCTCGAAATGTGAGTGCCGATGCCCGGAACGCGCCGGAGAGTGGCGGAGTCAGCGGTGTTGGGGTCGATGAGGGTAAGTGTGCGGAATTTCTCGGAGTCATAGCGGTTGCCGCTTCTCGCAGTGTCCGCCGTTTCATTCCTTACACTGTGAATAGTGGAAGGACGAAAGGCTGCTTTTTGTTTCACCTTGAATCTTTCTCCGATACGGATGTATGGGAGCAGACGTTCCACATCTTCCTCGCTCCATCCGTACAGTTTGGACACTGATTCTGGAGTCCGGAACACTCCGCCCGCCTTTCTGTAGTTCAGCAGGGAGTTCCTTTGCCGTTTGCCAAGCCCGAAGCTGACAAGAGTGGAGGAGTCCACCGTGTTGGGATCGAAACTATGAAGCGCGATTTCCTCTGTGCTGCCGTGCAAGGCTTCCGTGCTTTCTTTGCCGTCATGCTGTCTTTCTTTGCCATTGTGCCGTCTTTCTGCTTCCGTGCTTGCGTGTGCCTTTTCCTTTTGCGGAGTGAAGAGCGTTTTTTCTTTCTCCGCATTCCCCTCATACCGAAGGCCAATGGCAATGAGGGCGGCTATGCCGCACACCGCCACGATTGCAAGGACAATAATCACCCTGCGGTCGGACTTTGGATAGTAGAAGAAGTTGCGGAACATGGCGGGCTTGTCAAATTTTCAATCGCGGAGCTGCTCAGAAAAGAATGCCGAACTGATTGAGTATGACGCAGCAAATGGCAAGAGGCGCCACATATTTCAATATGAACAGCAGAATCCTGAAATAGGGTGCGCGGATGACACCGCCGTTGGTAATCTCGTCGCGGAACAGCTTCTTGTCGAGATACCATCCTGCAAAGAGGGATATGAACATTCCGCCTACCGGAAGCAGGATGTTGGAGGAGGCGAAGTCGAACAAGTCGAAAAGGGTCATGCCCGACAGTTTGAAACCGTTGAGCAAACCGAAAGAGAGCGAGCATAGTATGCCGAGGAAAATACAGCACGAGGTGATGATGGTGGCAGCCTTGCGTCTTGACATGTTGAACTCTTCCGACAGATATATGGTGGCAACCTCGTGCATGGATATGGTGGAGGTAAGAGCTGCCAGTACAAGCAGAATGTAGAACATGACGGAGAATATGTAGGCGAGGACTGGGACACCGGCGAATGCCTGCTGGAATACATTCGGAAGGGTGATGAAGATGAGTGACGGGCCTATGTCCTCCGCACCGAGCGAGTAGCCCGCACTGAAGGAGGCGGGAAAGATGATGAAGCCTGCCATAAGTGCCACGAAAGTGTCTATCACACATACATTCAGCACTGTCTTTGCAAGGTTCGTCTCCTTGCCGAAGTAGGAGGCATAAGTGCAGAGGCATCCCATACCGAGACTTAGTGAGAAGAATGCCTGGCCCATAGCACTGAGCACAACGGAGCTGTCAATCTTGCTGAAGTCGGGCTTTATAAGAAATTCCACACCTTTCGATGCTCCCGGCAGTGTGACGGAGCAGACCACAAGGATGACGATGATGATGAAAAGCAGCGGCATCAGTATCTTCGAGAATTTCTCTATTCCACTGTTCACACCTCTTACAATGACCACATGGGTCAGTGTGAGGAAGGCGATGAGCCATAATGCCGGTTTCCACGGGTTGCTTGCGAACTCTCCGAATATCTGCGGAAAGTCGTCAATGCTTTTCCCCTCGAAAGCGTTTGAGGCTGCCAGTACGGCATATTCAGCCGTCCAGCCTGCCACCACGGAATAGTAGCTCAATATCATGAAACCGGTGAATACTCCGAGCCTGCCCACCCATTTCCATTGGGTGCGGGGAGCAAGCTTGCGGTACGCGCCTGCCGTGTTGGAATGGGTATGTCTTCCGATAAGAAATTCGCTCAACATAATGGGCATTCCCAACACGACTATACATATTATATAAAGCAGAATGAACGCTGCGCCACCATTCTGTCCTGTCTCGATGGGAAATCGCCATATATTGCCTAATCCTACTGCCGAGCCTGCTGCCGCGAGCACCACTCCCAGCTTGCTTCCGAAGTTCTCTCTTTCGTCGGTTATCATAATGCGGAGATTCAATTTGATATTAAAATACTATTTTCGGTGCAAAAGTACAATTTTTTCCGTACTTTTGTTTCGATTTTGAAATAAATACAGGCGATGAAACTTGTTAAGCATTATTTTTTGTCTTGTATGACCTCTTTGGCAATCATCATTTTGTCGGTCATACCTATTCCCGAAGTTCCTGACCTTGCGGAAGTTCCGCTATGGGACAAATGGGTGCATTTTGTGATGTATGGTGGGTTGTCACTGGTGTTGTGGTTTGATTATTGCCGTAAAAAAAGGCAACGGCACGTTGGTATGCGTGTCATTGCCTTGACATGGCTTTATCCTGTTGTTTTGGGAGGATTGCTTGAGATTGTGCAGGCTTACTGTACCACTTGCCGCAGTGGCGACATGCTTGATTTCTATGCCGATGCTATCGGTGCCTGCCTCGGGTTCTTGTTGGGAGTGACGCTTGTGCGCCGGCTGAGATTCTGAGTCTTATTCCACTTCATTCTTCCATTGTGAGTATGGCCGGAGCATGAGATGCGAGTTGTAATAACGGCGGTCGCCAGTCACTTCCTTTCCGAGGAAGCCGGGCTTGATGTATGCCTCGTCCTCGCTCGCAAGCTCTATCTCTGCCATGACAAGCCCTTCGTTCTCTCCGAAAAACTCGTCCACCTCCACGGTGTGTATGCCGCTCTTTATGAGCCATCGGTTTTTGTCGATGCGTCCCGGCATACACAGCTTCAGCATCTCTTTGGCGTCAGAAATCGGTATTTCCGTCTCAAACTCGTAGCGCGACAGCCCGGCTTTGTCCGAAGGTCCCTTTATGGTCAGAAATCCTTTGTCATCGCGTATGCGTATGCGCACAGTCCTGCCGCTTGCGCAGTCGAAATAGCCTTGCTCTATATGGCTGTGGGCAAATGCCTTGTCTTTGTATTCTCCGACGACAAGAAACTTTCGTTCTATTTCCTTACTCATTGCTTTCCGTTTTCCTTACTCGTTGCTCTCTGCCGCAAATTCCATAAGATATGCTTTGATGAAATCATCGAGCTTGCCGTCCATCACACCGCCCACATCCGATGTCTGATAGTTGGTGCGGTGGTCTTTTACGCGGCGATCGTCAAACACATAGCTCCTTATCTGTGAGCCCCATTCAATTTTCTTTTTTCCGGCTTCCACCTTCTGCTGCTCTGCCATGCGCTTTTTCAATGCGCGGTCGTAGAGTTGTGAACGGAGCAATCGCAGCGCGTTCTCGCGGTTTTCCAGCTGCTTTCGCGTTTCTGTGTTCTCAATGAGGATTTCCTCTTCCTCGCCAGTGTCAGGGTCTACATACTGGTAGCGCAGGCGCACACCTGTCTCCACCTTATTGACGTTCTGTCCTCCGGCACCACCGGAACGGAACAAGTCCCATGAGATTTTGCTCTTGTCGATAACCACCTCGATGGAGTCATCAACAAGCGGAGTGACAAAGACTGAGGCAAAAGACGTCATTCGCTTGCCCTGCGCGTTGTATGGGGATACGCGCACAAGACGGTGGACTCCGTTCTCGCCTTTGAGGAAACCGTAAGCCTGGTCGCCCTCAATCTCCATCGTTACAGTCTTGATGCCGGCTTCGTCACCATCCTGATAGTTGCTGATGGTGACTTTATATTTATGAGCCTCGGCCCAACGCTGGTACATTCGCATAAGCATGGAAGCCCAGTCCTGACTTTCCGTACCGCCCGCGCCGGAGTTTATTTTCAGCACACAGTCCATGCCATCGGCTTCATTACGCAGCATGTTTCTCAGCTCCAGTTTCTCTATCAGGTCTATGGCTGCGGAATAGTCGTTGTCCACTTCCTCTTCCGTGACCATCTCGTCTTTGTAAAATTCAAAAGCCAGTTCAAGCTCGTCAGTGGCCGACTTCACTTCCTTGTAGCCGTCAATCCATTTCTGTATGTCTTTCACCTTCTTCATCTGGGCTTCTGCCGCTTTCGCATCGTCCCAGAATCCCGGTGCCTGAGTTCTCAGTTGTTCTTCCTCTACCTCTATAAGTTTCTGTTCTATACCGAGGTAACGGTAGAGAGCGTCTGTGCGCTCCTTGACATCTTTCAGTTGTTCTGCTGTTATCATAATGATGATGAATTTTGGGTGCAAAGATACGACAAAGAAATGAGAAGAATGCAGATTGCCGGAAGAATGTGAGGTTGGTGAAAGGCAACTCTGAACAAGTTGAGCCGGTGGGCTGAAACAATCAGGTTTTGTTTTTTCTTTTTGACATGCGGACAGGTTATTTTGACATAATGTCAGTTTTAGTGAATGATGTGTTTTTAACATATTCGAGACTCTTCGCTTCTCTGTCAGCACTCGGTTTTTGAACGTTTTGCGCATAATTTATTGATAATCAATTAAATATGATTTTTGTGAAAAGTACGTGGTTTTAGATCAAAAACGCATGGTTGGAGTCAAAATAGGATGTATTGATAATCAGTGAGTTATGAAATTTTTGTCTTAAAATAGTCTTTTTTCGGGTTCAAAATCCATTTTTGTTTTTCGGAGCATTGAAAAAGCGGTTGCCGTCTTTTTGAGGACGTGATTCGGAAAAATGCCCGATTTTGGGCCGAAAAGCGGGCTTTGAAAATTTTGTGCGCCTTGAAAATAAATTTCGTTCACCTTGCGCAAAAAATCAGTGTGCCTTGGAAATAAATTTTCAGCACCTTGTAATTTTGGGTTTTGGGGCACTTTTGGGGAGAAAAGGTGTGTTTCGGGTTGAATTTCTATGTCTTTTAGTCGGTCGGATTGTTCTGTTTGTCCTCTCTGTTTCCGAGGCTCAAAAACCTCCGTAGAATCGCGTTTTTGCAACCGAGGCAAGGCGCGGTTCATTTTGAGGCGATTCTACGGAAGTCGATTTTAACATATCAAATTGTCAGGATATTCAATGTTTTACTGTTTTTTTTGTTGGGGAAATAAATCTTTGCTTGCTTACTTCTTGAATTTTGTGAAAGTGTACTGTACATGGAACATGACATAATTTGATATGATATTATAATATGTCTCAGTCTTTCCTTGTGCGTTTATATTGCGTCTTACATTGCTCAAGTTGCCTAAGATGTCGAACCCATCGACCATAAGGAGGAGCTTGCCCTTTCTGATACGCTTGGTGAGACGGGCATTCCATATCAGGTCGTTGGTGTTCATCGCCTCGTCCGAGTATCCACGGCGGCTGTACATCGTGATGTCGGTAGACAAGCGAAAATTGCATGGCAGCTCAAGATTTGCCACAAGGCTGTAGTCGAAGTCGTAGGCATTGACCGAAATGAAGTCTGCGCGCTCACTGCCCGAGTGCATATAGTGCAGGTTGCCCTTCACACCGATGGTGTGTTTGTCAAGAAGCCGGTAGTCCAGACGCAACATGGCATTGGTGTAGAGCGTACCCACCGTACTCTTGGTGGTGATGGTCTTGGTCGCGTCACTCCCGCTGACACCTATCATGTCCACACTGTTGAAGTAGGAGGCGGATGCCGAAGTCCCTAATGTCAGGCGATGAGGCTTGTCGAGCGGGCAGTTGTAGCCGCCGTGTATGCCCGCGTTCCAATTGCCGTTCACATTCTGCGGTGTGATGTTCTTGATACCGGTCGTGCGGTCGTAGATATAGCCCATTGCCAGGCTGTTGCGGTCTACGGAGTATGACAGGCCCGCATTGTATGCGCGCTGTCCTGAGAGGTCGCTGCGGATGTTGAAGGACAGGCTGTTCCTGTAGCCCGCCGACAAGTTGGGATTTCCGGTGAATGTGTTCAGCGGGTCGCTGGTGTCGCTCAACGGAATCATGTTTACCAGTGAATATAGGGACGCTCTACCGCTGTAGTTCAGTTCGTAGTTGCGGTTGTGCTCCTTGTATTTCAGTCTGAGTTCCGGCTCAAAGAACCACCAATGCTTATCTACACGTGTAGAGAAATCCACACGATTGTAGTCAAGACGGTTAAGATAGCCGTTGACGGCAAGATCGAGATAAAGGCTGAAATTCTTGTTTTTGTGATTTGCGAAATCAATGTATGCACCGACAGTATGCTTCTGGTTGCGCATTTTCTGCCATGAACTGTTCGTATTGTCCTGTACCGTAAGCAACTCTGCCATAGACGGAAGTATGCCGAGTGTAGGATTCTCTTTCGTCCAATCCTCAAGCTGGTGCAGCAGGTATTTCCTATCGTGGCTGGTGCCCCACGTCATGGCATACGCATAGCGGGGCATCACATCAATTATGTATATAGGTTGATGCTCATATTCCCCGATTTCTTTCATAATTGATTTGCGCACTTGCCCTGACAGGTGGTGTGTCTCGTTCGCTCTGTCCGTGTAGTTGTTCCGGTAGACAGGGACGAGTTCCTGCTGCATCGGGAAGTCAAGATTGTAATGTTCAAAATCCTTGCTTGCCGAGTTTTCATAACTGTAGTTGAACCATGTGTGTGTACGGATGTTGTCCAAGAAGCGGAAAGACGGAGAAAACGAAATATTCGTATTCAATGAGTTTCCTGTCTGTTTGTTCTCTGTTAGCAGGCGATTGATGCTTTTTGAGAACAAAAGGCTTCCCGCTTGTGGCGTGGTAATGCTGTCCACCCAGTCCTTCCCCAAAGCGGATGTCATGTTTTCATTGAACAAAGCGGAGGCATAGCGGGACTTGTGGTCAAACTTGCGGTATGTCAGGGCTGGGGAAAGACTCACTCTGCTTATCAATCCTGTTGCCCACTTGAAACTCAATTGGTGGTTGGTGTGGAGCGACAGGTCACGGCTATGTGATGTGTGGTAGGAGTTCTGGAACGTGTTGCCACCCGCAAGGTAGTTCTCGCGTAGTGAGGTCGTCTCCACATCTTTGCTTGTATGGGAGAAATCAATGTTTCCGCTGGCTTGAATTGTTTTATATTCATTATGGGCTTCATATTTGACACCCGCCAGTGTGTTGGTCGGTATTCCGTCGCCCGCGCTCTGCGGATTCCAGTTTCCACGCTCTCCGGGTTTCGCCACATCGTTCAGGTTGTTCGCATTGATGTATGCACTTGCCATCGAGCGTTCTGTCATTGCTAATGCGAAGCCACGCGCCATGAAGCGTTCGTCAGTGCCGCCGCCCGCCTCCGCGTTGGCGATGAAACTGTTGATATACTCCTTTTTCAGGTTCACGTCCATCACATATTCTCTGTCCAATGGATTTAACGCGCTGCCTTCTGTCTCAAACACCTTGATGTTCTTTACCGTAAAATATGGAAGGTTCTCCAAAATCAACTCTCTGTTGTTGTTGAACATGCGCCGCCCTTGCAGCAGGAGCTGGTCAATCTTCCGTCCGTTCACGAGTATCTCACCGTTCTCGCGCAGCTCCGCACCGGGAAGCTGTCGAATAAGGTCGTCCAGCATGGAACCCTCGGGAAGTTTGAATGCCGAGGCATCATAGACGAGTGTGTCGCCCTTGTAGAAGAATTTGAGTTTGGTTGCCACCACGCTTACTTCGGACAGCAACCCTCCGTCCAGTTCATCCGTTCTTAGCTTTCTTTTCAAGTGTATGACCGGCAGCGGGTCAGCTGTCTTCAATTTTATAGGAGTGGTCAGCGTATGGTAATCAGGGTGGGATATTCTAAGAAGATATTCGCTGCCTTTGGGATACCTTCCACCGAACATGAATCCGCCGTCTTTGCCGTTCATGTTTTTCCTGATACTTTGCACGGAGTCAATGACATTGTGTTCCATGTCCATGCGTACCACCCAGGCACTGTCGATAGGTGCGCGGGTTATCAGGTCTGCCACATGACCATAACACATAAATGTAATCTGGCTTTGTCCCATTGCCATACACGAAACGAAGAGGCTTATAAGAAAAATGCGAAACCGATACATGATTTATTGGTTTTAGTGGTTTTGAAATTTGATTTTAGTAGCTTTGAAAAAAGTGTATGGTGTATTGACTGACAGATACATGCTTGGCTCACAACCCTTTGGTCTGCGAAATGATTTGTCCGTCGAAAAGGTTGATGATGCGCTGTGCAAAGCCCGCGTCGTGTTGGGAGTGTGTCACCATAATGATGGTGGTGCCCTCATTGTTCAACTTGGAGAGAAGATTCATCACCTCCAAGCCGTTCTTGGAATCGAGATTTCCTGTCGGCTCATCGGCAAGGATAAGTTTCGGATTGGAAATTACGGCGCGCGCAATGGCTACACGCTGCTGCTGGCCGCCGGAGAGCTGCTGCGGATAATGTTTTGCACGGTGGCTGATGCTCATTTTCCGGAGAATCTCCTGCACTCGGTTCTTGCGCTCGTCTGCCGGAACATTGAGATAGGTGAGCGGCAGCTCCACATTCTCCTCCACTGTCAGTTCATCTATCAGGTTGAAACTCTGGAATACAAATCCGATGTTCCCTTTGCGTACTCTTGTGCGGTCTTTTTCTTTTAGTTTGCCCACCTCCTTGTCATCGAGATAGTAGCTTCCTTCTGACGGATTGTCGAGAAGTCCGAGAATGTTGAGCAGGGTAGACTTGCCGCATCCTGATGGTCCCATAATGGCAACAAACTCATGGTCTTTTACTTCCATGCTGACATTGTTGAGGGCGACAGTCTCCACTTCTGTGGTACGAAATATTTTCGTTAGATTTTCTATGCGTATCATATTCTTTTATCCTTTTAATGTTCTATGTCTTTTAAGAATTGGTTTTCTCTTTCTTATTTTTTGTATTGAGGCTTATTCTGTCTTGATGCTTTCCACCGGGTTCATGTTGGCGTTCTTCCATGTCTGGTAGATGACAATCAGTAAAGTGAAGCCTGCAACCGCCATGAAGGCAATCGGAAATATCCACCAGTAGATAGGGGTGCGTTCCGCAAAGGTCTTCAGCCATTCGTCGGAGAATTTCCATCCGAGAGGCGCGCCTACAATGAAACATCCGACGAGAATCTTGATATAGCGTGAGCAGAACATCCACAGAATGGATTTTGTGCTGCTGCCCATGATTTTGCGCAGACCTATTTCCTTCTTTCTATATTCGCTCTCGAACATGGTAAGTCCGAACACACCGATGAAACATATCACTATGGCGAGTATCGAGAAGAGCATGATTTGCTTTTGGAAGCGCATCTCAGACTTGTATGTTTCGTCAAGAATGCGGTCGATGAACTGGATGTTGAAATCGTGTCCCGGAGAAAAAGCCTCCAGTGTGCGCTGCAATGTTTTTGCCGTCTCAATCTTGTCGACATTCGCTGATACTCGGACATTGAAACACTCGTCTGCTGCCCATCCCTGATATTTGTTCCCGAAAATGATGAAAGCCAAAGGTGTGGTATTGTTGTCGATTCTGAAAGAGCTGACCTTCACGTTCTCGCAGAAACCTACAACCGGGAGGTCGTCGGTCAGGGCAGGCTTGTCGAGTTCCAGCCACGGATATTCTATGAGGGCGGCTTCGTTGAATATGTACACGTCACTGTCATATTCTCTGAAATCGCGTCCCTTCACCACTTTTATTCCCATTACGGAAAGATAGTGGTAGTCTACTGGCATGGCGATGAAACTCATGTGATGTTCCTCGTCTCCTCGTCCCCATCCCATATAGCTGTCACTGGAACTAAGTATGAACTGTGAGAAAGACACACCTTCCACTCCATTTATTTTCATCAGCTCATTGCGCACGGCTTCTTTCTGATGTCTTGTCTCTTGGGTCATGTTGCCGGCAAGCACCAGCTCCTTGTCATAGCCGTAGTCTGAGTTTCTTATGAATTTGCTTTGCAGGAATATCACTCCGATACAGACTACGAGGGTGAATGCGGAGATGAACTGCACGCTGATAAGTGTGGTGCGAAGCAGCTTTCCCTGTGGTGAGAGTCCGTAAGACCCTTTCAGCACGAGTGCCGGAGGGAAAGATGTGGCATACCATGCCGGATAAATGCCTGCCACCACTCCGATTGCAATGCACAGCAAGAATGCCCAGCCGATGGTGCCCGGATGGTGCAGCGGACTTATATCTGCTGCCACCAGTTCCTGCACTCCGAGTTTGGGAAGTACGAACAGGATACCGACAGACAATACAAATGCTATCAGACTGATGACAATCGACTCTCCGACAAGTATGGCGCGCAGCTTTGTGGTGGTGGCACCGAGCACCCTCTGTGTATTGATGCTGCGCAAGCGCATCGGAGTCTCCGCCAGCGCGAAGTTTGTATAATTGACAGCCGCGATAATCACCAGCAGGAACGAGGCGCACATCAGCAGATACACCATGAAGCGGCTGCTTTCGCCCGAGAGGAAGTGTAAGTCTGTAAGCGGAGCCAAGTGGATTGGTATTTCTCTGAATTTCTCTTCCGGCAATGCCTCAAGTTTTTTGGCAATTGCTTCTTCCACATTTCTCGCTGCGTACTTGTCGTTCAGTCTGACATACACGTTATAGTTTGCGTTCTGCCAGTTGTTTTTGTTCAGTCTTGGCCAAAATATTGTGAATACAAAATTCTTTATCGTGGAGTTCTCTGGGAAATCCTTGTACACACCGCCTACATACATGTCACCTTCACTGTATTGGTCGGACACATGGAGTACTGTATCCACCACATCTACTGTGCCGAACAACATTTTGGCAGTAGATTCCGAAATAAGTACCTTGTTGGGAGTTTCCGTGTCGATGGCATCTGTGGAACCGCATATCATTTCAGGCTGAAAAACTTTCATGTAATCGCCGAAGCCATACATTAGTTGTAGACTGAAAATATTCTCGCCGATGTGTGCGTCTATTGGTGTTGCTGTGGCGGACATAATTGCCGCCGCCTCAATCTGAGGTGAGCTTTCCGCAATCAACTCTCCTAAAGGACGGAACATATTGCTTTCTGCCTCCTTTATGTTGCTGCCCTCATATTCCAATGCCTTGAATATCCTGTCGTAGTTCTTTATTCCCTTGTCATAACTGTAGTCGTAGTTCACCTGCTTCATGATGACCACGAAGGCGGTAAGCGACAGTGCCATTCCGAGAAGATTCAGTATGTTCGCCGCAAAGAAACGGCGGAACATATATTTGATATTTCTGAAAAGTGTTTTCATCTTTTTTGTTTGTCAAAAGTTCCAACAATTCATTTTCCGCATTCAAATCCTTTCCGGTTGATATGCCCTATACCCTCTTTCTGTATGGAGGAGCTTTGGGCTTTCCCTTTCAGTGTAAGATTGCCCACACCTGTGAGATTCGCCTTCAGGTTCCGGCATTGCACATCGAGTGTGCCGTTGCACACACCTTCCATATATATGGCTGCGTCCTCACATTGCACTTTGCCGTTGAAATTGCCCACACCCCGCATACAAACTGAAAGAGCGGCGCATCTTATATCCTTGAAAGTGGCATTATTGACACCGTCACACTCCACTTTCAGCTTGTCCGTATCAAGTGCCTCCTTGACAGTGATGTTGCCTACACCTTTGAGCGATACGCACTTCATGTCTTTTGCCGTCACATAAATGTCCACCATCATTGACTTGTCTGTTTTGTCATTCTTTTTCTCCTTGATGCGGTTGAGCACGAGTTTGCCGTTCTTGGTGTACACTTCCAGTTTGTCCACATTCTTCCGTTTGCCTTTCACCGTCACGCTGAGGTTGTCGCCCTGCGTAAAGTATATGTTTCCGGCAAAAGTCTCTGTCGTGCTGATTTCCGTGAAATTTCCCACACTCTTCTTTTCTGTGACAGTCTCGTCATTGGCTGCGAGAACCGATGTGACAGTCCACAAAATCATGGATAAAATTGCAATAGCCCTTGTTTTCATAAGCTTGTATTTTTGTTGTGTTATTTGATTTCCAGTTTCTCATTGTCTTTGTAGCTCTCATATCCCGATGTGATGACGCGCTCACCCGGTTCGAGTCCCTCCGTCACTTCATAGTATTTCGGGTTCTGACGGCTGATTTTTATGTTTCTGCGGTAAGCCGTATGCCCGTTTTTGTCGAGGACGAAAATCCAGTTGCCTCCTGTGACCTGGAAGAATGTTCCGCGCGGAATGATGACCGACTGCGTTGGCTCGCCAAGCTGCATGTCGATGTAGTAAGTTTGTCCGATGCGTATGTTTTCAGGGCTTTCCCCGGCGAAAACAAAGTCTACGCGGAAACGTCCCTGACGCACCTCTGGATAGACTTTGCGCACTTTCAGCGTGAATTTCTTCTCCTTCCGTACAAAAGAGGCGGGCTGTCCGGTTGTCACACGGTCAATGTAGTATTCGTCCACCCAAGCCTCTATCTTGAAATTGCTCAGGTCGTTTATCTGCCCCACTTTCATGCCTGCGCTGACACTCTGTCCCAGCTCTGCGTCCAGCAGTCCTAACTCGCCGTCGATAGTGGCGCGTACATCAAGTTTTGCCTTCCGCTCACGGATAAGAATCACATTGCGCCGCATGTTCTCAAGATTGTCCTCCATTTGGTCCATCTGCACGGTGCGGTAGATGGAGTCCTGTCGTAGTCTTTCGGTGATGAGGCTGTGCTTTTGGGCCGATACCTCATAATCTTCCCCTGCCTGAATATACTCTTCTATGCTGATAAGATCCTCCGTGTACAGACGCTTGTGTTGCCGGAAGTTCCTGCGTTTGCGCTCTATGTCCATATCGAGCTGCACCCGTTCCAACTCGTTGTTGAGCTTGTCCTGCTGCATGGCAACCTGCGTGTTTCTCAGCAGATTCTGCTTCTCGGCAAGCTCCGACTCCGCATTCAGAATCTGAAGATCCAAATTGGAATTGGCAAGGCGTAGGATGACATCTCCTTTTTTTACTTGTGCGCCTTCCTCCACCACTTTCTCCA
Source organism: Roseburia sp. (assembly GCA_023665185.1). Classification (GTDB taxonomy): domain Bacteria; phylum Bacteroidota; class Bacteroidia; order Bacteroidales; family Bacteroidaceae; genus RGIG8745. The sequence goes on along the minus strand of JAMPEL010000027.1, from coordinate 2,141 downwards.
TGACAATTCCGCCCTCTTCCGGACTGACCTGCACTACGGCGAAAGGACGTACCGCACCGTTTGTCCTGATGTAGTCGTTGAACATTCCCCGCTCCACGGTGGCGATGTTGAGCAGATCGCCGTCTACCGCCAGAGTGGAGGTGTGGCTGCCGAAAGCAACCCATGCTGCCAGTCCGAGAATCAAAGTCCCGCCGGCAATATAAGGTATATGCTTTTTTTGAATCCCTTTTTTCTTTTCCAACTGTATGTCCATATTACTGTATGTTTTTAAGGCGATGGAGTGCGGCTGACAAAAACAATTGTTTCTTTCTTAACCAATTACAATTATCGTTTAACTTAACCGTCTGTGCCGCAGAGTCTTCACAGAATCCTTTACTCCAAAGCCGTAAGTTTGTTTTTTGTGAGTTGCCCTATTCCTTATTGTCTGCCGGATGATACCTGACAATGCTGTTGCCCTTGTAATAGTCCACCAGCCTGCATTTCAGCATGTAGGTGAGCCGGCTTTGCAACAGCTTTGCCCTGCTTTCCATCAAGGTGGACGCTGTGTTTTGCACATCGAGAGAGGTCATCATTCCTTCCTCGTACTTGCGTCGGGTGATGCGGTAGACTATAGAGTCCGACTTCACTTTCTGCTCCATCTGTACTGTCTCCCGCCAATACCCGTCGCAGTCGTTCACTGCTTGTGTCACCACTTTACGCAGGTTTTCTTTCTCCTCCTCGCAATTCTCTTGGGCAATGCGGAAGTTGTTGCGCGCCTTGCGTATGGAGGTGATGCCCGAGAACCTGTTGAATATCGGAACGCTCAGGCTGAATCCGAAGTAGGTACCCTTGTTGTCGTGAAACTGTCGTGAGAAACTCGGATAGCCGTCCACATGGCGTGTTTTATAATAAGACGTGGAAACTCCGCCCGATACGCTCAGTGACGGCAACACACCTGCCCATGCGGTACGGCGGCTGAGTCCGGCATATTTGACATTCAGTTCCGAATAGCGTATGCCCGGATTTGTCACCAATGCCATAGCCACCACCTCCTGTCGGTTCTCTGTCGTTCTGTGCGCTATGTCCATATTGCCCACAGTGAGTTCCAGTATGCTGTCTTCCGGGAAATTCATCTGTTGTTTGAGCGTCAGCATGGCGGTCGAAGCCAAGTTCTCCTGCCGTGTCAGTGTGTACATGTCCGTAGCTTTCTGTGCCTCAACCGATGCCACGTCCGCTTTCCCTTTCAGTCCGAGTTCCTCCATCAGCTTTGTTTTGGTGAGCAGCGAGTTCGTCTCAGCCAGTTTGCGTCGGGCAATGTCCACGCAACCGTTGTAATAGACCACCTGTATGAAAGCCTCGAAAGTGCGCAGGGCGGCATCATCGCGCGCTTGTTCGAGAGCCGCTCTTCCGAGAAGCGTGCCAATGTGTGCCTGCCGCAGCTGTGCCACAAGTCCGCCCCCGTTGAACAAGGGCATGGAGGCATAGAGCGAATAGTTATTGCTGAAAGTGGACACATCTTTATAAGTGTTTGTCTCCGGGTCGACAGAGCGTCCGAAGTTATATTGCATCCCGCTGCCTATGCTTATCCCCGGAAGGAATGAGCCTGCGGCACGCAATCGGTCAGCTTTGTTATTGTCGAGGCTCAGTTCTCTTTGCCTTACGGTATGGTTGTGTTTCACTGCGTATGCCATGCAGCGGTCTACGTCCCAAACATCGGCTTTTGTGTCTTGCGCCGGGGCTTTCGGAATGTTGAGAAATGCTGTAAATACAGCTGTGAGAAAGACTGCTTTCATCATGCGTTTTTGTTCTTTTTTGGGGTATGATGCAAAATACGTGCCATGAAATGTAATTTACTGATTATTAGTGGTGTATTATTTTGTTAGCTATGACGAGTGTAAAGAATTTGGACACTGCGTGTCTCATTTCTTTACACGTGTGGTTTGAAAAGATGGCAGGTTGAATCCGTCGCTTCCTATCATTGACTTTTTGTAAGTTTGTTTTATATATATATCCAGACGGACTTCTCCGTCACTTCGTGACACCTCCCCTAACTTGGGGGAGGAACTATATGCTTTGTAAATCAATATGTTAGTTTCTCTACGAACACGGTAACCAGGTTCCTCCCCTAAGTTAGCTAATCTTTGTACACATTTTTGCAGATG
>JAMPEL010000026.1 GCA_023665185.1 Roseburia sp. | reverse complement strand
GACTCCTCCGTCACTTCGTGACACCTCCCCTAACTTAGGGGAGGAACCTGGTTACCATGCTCGCAGAGTAACTAATAAATTGATTTACAAGGTATATAGTTTCTCATCTAAGTTAGAGGAGGTGGCGCGAAGCGACGGAGGAGTCTGTCATCAAAATCAAGAAGTCTGCCTGAATACACAAAAAACAACTTACAAAAACTCAAAAGACATGTCAAATCCATCAGTAAAACATCGCTTACATCAAAACTCAACTCTATAACAAGCAAAACAAATCACTTGAAATGCAAGATGAGTCACAAATACGGGACAGGAATACAATCATCAAGCTACATACAAGCGTAAAATCGCACATCTAAAATATTTTTTTGCATGAAAAGTTTGCCACATAACAAAAAAACGCTACCTTTGCACTCGCATTCAGGCAAAGGACATGCGGAATGCTCTACAGGGATTGTTCTATGGTGTAACGGTAGCACAACAGTTTTTGGTTCTGTTTGTCCCTGTTCGAATCAGGGTAGAACAACATTCCCAACAAAATTTGTTGTAAAACATATCGGACTTGTAGCTCAGTTGGTTAGAGCAACAGACTCATAATCTGGAGGTCCCTGGTTCAAGCCCAGGCTGGTCCACAATTAGAAATCAAGCACTTACAAAAACTTGTAGGTGCTTTTTCTTTTACTGATGACCTTCAGGTGACCTTTTTGAGACAAAACGGGTCAGCGGACAGGAGCGGTTGGTAAGCCCACCTCTGAACAACGGGGTTAACTGTAAAGTTTCGACAGACAGTACATAAAGAAATTGAAATACGTGAATGTGTAGCAACGTCCCATAACCAACTATGCCCAAAAGCAATAGTTGATTACGGGACGTTCACAATAAAAAGATTCTCCCTATCAGGCTGTACAAAATCTTTTATCTTGATTTTTGTCCAACTGTCAGTTGGCAAGTTCCTTTTTTATCGCCTCCTCCAGCAACTTGTCGTGAAGGTTGCGAACCACAATCTGTCCTTTTTTGTCCAACAATACAAGAAAAGGAATGGCCTGAATACCATAATCCTGTGTCACAGGTCCGTCCCAAGCCTTCATATCCGACATTTGCTGCCACGGCATATTATGTTTCTCCACAGCTTTCAGCCAAGCCGATTTTGATTTGTCGAGAGACACACTCACAATGTCCAGTCCCTGTTCGTGATACTTTCCGTACAGTTCTTTGAGAAACGGAATCTCCTGCTGACAAGGCACACACCATGAAGCCCAGAAATCAATAAGCATAATGCGGCCGGGAGTTATACAGTCGGACAATCTCACTTCTTTTCCTTCCGGAGTAAATCCGGCAATATCCCGGTAGTAACCTCCTATATCCATTGCCTTTTGCGACTTCTGAAAATACTCCAATCTTTTTTTGGTAGCCTCATCGCGCTTGCGTCTTCTGTCCAAAAGACTTTGGTCGCAATTGCTTTCCAGAAATGCCCTGTCCGCTTCCGGATAACGGTCGAGAGGATATCTGAACAGCAGCTGACTGGCAAAAGGATATGCTATATTGTCTTTCAGAAAGGCGGAGAGCTTCGCCATGTATGCCCTGTTTATATCCTCTAACTCCGCATTATAGCGTTGCTCCTCTTCGGTGGAAATCCTATTGCCCTCTTGTCGTTTGTTTCGCTCTGCATTGATGGCAAATGTCTGCGCACGACGATGGCGGTTTTCTCTCAGAATACGGGTATTCAACATATCGTTGAGCGGAGTGCCTGACAACATGTACGACAGAGAGTCGTAGCATACGTTCAGACTGCCCGCCTCAAGAATGACATCGGCATTGAATACGGAAAACAAATCGTTGGGAGCGACTTCGGAGAAACGGATGTTTCCCAACTCAGGTGAGGCAGGCACGTCATATTTAAAAAAGAAGGAGCGTCCGTTGACAACACATTCGGTCAGCACTTGCGAGCTGTCGGTATAAATGGGATTCACCTTTTCAAGAACCATGCGCCGTCCTGAGTATGAGTCATCAGGCAGAGTGCCATGAATTTCTATTACAGACGACTTCACCGCCACACTGTTTTTTGACGAAGTACCCTCCCCTGCCGTAAGCAACATCTTGTAGCGTTTCGTGTCCTTCAATACTTCTACGGCTTTCTTCAGTGCAGCGTCATCCGCAGCAGTCTTAGCTACATGGATATCGGGAGCAATTCCGCCTCCACCATAGAGTGTGCGATGGTTCACCATTGACTCATAAACTTTCAACTTTGCCTCGTCCGACAGCTCACCATCATCGGAACGGTTATACACCTCGTTGAAATAAGCCTCACGCGGACGGTTCACGTATGGCTTTTGGATGCTTCGCCCGCAAGGAGTGAAATATCTTGCCACGGAAATTCGGATTGCACTGCCATCGCTGAAAGGAAGCGTTTCCTGTATCAGCCCCTTGCCGAATGTCCTGCGCCCAATAAGCACAGCCCTGTCCCAATCCTGCACAGCTCCTGCAAAAATCTCAGCAGCCGACATGGTGTTCTCATCAATGAGCACTACGAGCCGGCCCTTCTCCATCACACCTTTGTTTTGCGCCTTCACCTCCTGCCGGGGAGAATGCTTGCCCTCTGTAGTGACCAGCAGATTGCCTGCCGGAATAAACTCGTCTGCAATCTCAAGGGCAGAATCAAAAAAACCTCCTCCATTGCCCCGTATGTCAAGAATAAGAGACTCCATACCCTTGCGTTTCAAGCTGTCTGCCACTTGATGGAATCTGTCAGGTGTTCCCTGATTGAAGATAGACAAACGGATATAACCGATTTTTCTGTCTATGATACTCGCCTCTTCCACTCCGTCTGCGCTCATTGTATGGAATGCGCTCATGGCTGTGGGAGCGAGCAACACACTCTCGTTAGCACGGGCAGCCTCAGCCGTCAGATACTCACTGTGGGGGTCGAGACACTGCATGAGTATCATCATCTGGCTCTCCACCAGCGGGCTGACTTTCACGCTGTCTACATACATATTGCGCAAGGCATAGAATGCCATCATAATTTTTTCTTCAGGAGTGTTCTGTGCCGAAACAGGAACAACAGAAGACAGCAACGTGGTTGTTACCACGATTGCAACCATACATAAACTTCTAAAATTCATCCGCATAAAATATTTATTTAAGTGTTGCAACTTATAAGGTAATAAAATTGTAAGGTTACAAGCAGGAACATATACACGACCTGTTTTGTAACCTTACCGTTGTTTGCAATCATCCGGCATCGTCAAACGCTGTCCGTGATGTGTTCATTACATTCTTTACTTTTCAGCTTTCAGCATTTCTATCACGTAAGTCACTTCATCAGCAAGTTTGCTCGGGCTGCCGCCATAACCTTCTTCCGTATAGCGTACATAACCGTCTTTCAAAACCATCTTACGAGGTATAGCCATAGAATGGTTAATCTCATTCATCTGAGAAAAGACCGCACTGTTGCTCTCTTGTTTCGAGGTGTCAGACTTGGAGTCGAAAAGTACATTGAAAGTGAAGCCCTTCTGTTCCATGTACTCCTTAGCCTTTGCCTCATACCCCTCTCCTCTTTCCATCGTGTCGATAAAATAGAAGAGCACATCAGGGTCGTCCTTGAAACGGTCGACAGCCATTTGCATTCCCGGGAACGAGTTCTTGCAAGGGAAGCACCACGAAGCCCAGAAATCAAGAACCACCACCTTGCCTTCCCAATCGGCAGAATGTACGTTTCCTCCGTCCATAGCGGGCAAAGAGAATGCAGTATATGGCACCTTGATAAGACGCTTGCTGATTTCTGCCTTCATGGCAGCAGCCTCCTCTTTTGACTTCATCGAATTGACATACTCTTCAAATCCGGCATCGCTCTTATGCTTCTTCACATAGTCGGCTTTCATCATCTCCATCATATCCGAAGTGACCGCATTGGCAGCCAAAGAAGCCTTAAACACACCTTCCACCTTCTTTTTGTTTTTTGTCTGGCGCAGAGCCTTTATATGTGTCTCGTTCACTTCAGGAATCGTATAGCGTCTATCCGCCGAAATCATCTCAATATATTTCAATGCCTCGGCAGGCTTGTTCAGACACAAAAGTATGTCCGCAAAGTTGCCGAGATGCTCATCGAGTATTCTACGAGCAAGGAAGTCCGACTGGCTCGGCGACAAATAAGTGTCTTCCACATACGACTTGTCTTCCACTTTTTTGAGCAACTCCTCTATCAGCACTTTACCTACCGGATAGTTCAACTCGTCTTTAACCGCCTTCTTTGTATGGAATGGAGATACTGTTGTACGATAAACCTCTGCCAAAGTCTTGAAATCGTATTGAGGAATTATGTCGATAAAATCCTTTTGGTCATACTGTCCAGTAAAAAAGTCCGTAGCAATAGCGCGCACGGCATTATAATAGACGAAAGGCTGATATGCGTCGAGTTGCTCCGATTCTGCCACAGGGTATTTCTTCAATGCCGCCATCATAGTCTCATGGAAGTCTTTTCCAGACAGGTACACATCATCGAAGACCTTGCGACGCACAGTCCACCCCTCAGGATAGTTAGCCAAGATAAGCTGGTGTACGCTGTCCGCTTTTTGCGTATCCTTCAGACTGGAACGATAGATATTCTCCATTACGATATAGTTTTTCTCGCTTGGTTGTCCCTGCTTCGAGAAAATGGAAAAGAATATCTCCGCAGCCTCCGGGAATCTATCGCCTGTCTGCAACTGGACAATGCGCATCATTGTCTCAAAAAACAAACCTGCCTTGTCCTGATTGCGCTGCAATTCCTTCTGATACCAAAAATAAAGAGCATCCTGCTCTATCTCCGCAAAACCGTCATTGAAATAGCCAGCTATACCGAGAGCGGCAGAAGGACGTCGCATCAGTCCCCATGCCAATTCTCCGCCAGGCAGAGGTTGCCCCTGTCCATCGCTGACAACATAAAGGAATCCTTTGTTATCGTTGTTGTCTTTTTCCTGTGCAAATTGTGACCATGTACTCTGAAACTGCATCGCCATAAAGGCGCAGTTCTCAGGAATATAGAAATGTCCTTTCCAAAGGTCACCATCTTTGACAAGTTCCACATCACCAAGCTGCCAACGGTAGTTGTTATACATATAGACCAATGCCACCAAATTGTCCATACCTTCAAGAGCTGTACCCTTTGGCGAATAGGCGAAATCAATGGTTGTTCCGGCAACGGGTGGTTTGGGAATGCCTGTCAGTCTTTCATAAGTCTCGGGACTTTCTGTATTGTCCGCATTGTTTGCCGTCTGTGCAAACCCGACGGAAAACATCAGCACAGCCGCAATGGCTGCAAACAATCTTTTCTTCATATCACAATCTTTCTATTTTATTATTTCTTTATTTGCAAGTGTAACTAAATCTATACCATACTCATTCCGCATCCAGTCGCGTACAATGGCAGCCTTTCGTGCGATACGTCCTGAAGTGTCGAAGGCGGAAGAAGTGAACCGGGACTCAAACTTGTCTGTCGGATAAGCGAGCAGATACTTCAGGAACAGCGTGAAGTCTTGCTCCGGAGTCATACTTTTGGCATCAATATATTCAAGCAGGCCATACGCGTTGTAGCCTCCAACACCTACGAAATTACTCCAGTTCACGTTGGAAAACTCCAACTTTGTAAATGTGTCGGGCACTTTGAACAATCCCTGCTCCAGTCCGTAAGCAATCAACGCAGCATTCAGTTCGCCTTTGACAAGCTGTAGACTGTCCTCACTCAAGCCTGCCAACCGGTTATTGACACATCCGAAACAGATGTTGCAATATCCGTTGACAGCGGCAATGCCGGGAATTGTGTCTGTATAGCTTACATGGTTTCCTGAGATATTATTGCCCGAATAGGAGAATATGCGGGACAGATTTTTTGCCAGATAGATACGGTAGGGCAACATCAATTTCAGGCTGTCATCACAGTAAAAGTCGAGACAGTTGTGCTTAATGAAGGCTATAGCTTCCGCCACATACCGCTCATCTCCCTCAGTACTGATATAATCGAGCCTCCCTGTTACCTGCCAACGGAACATCGCATCGTTAAATCGGTACAGCATCTGAGTTCCGTATTTCTCATATATCTCTCTTATCTCCATGTCGTAAGGGTTGTCCCCTTGTGGAAACTCTACGAGATAGTTGTCAGGAGAGGCTGTGATGTCATCATCGGAACACGACAACAGGAATCCGGACAACAGGATGGGTGTGGCGATTAAAGAAATCAACAGAAATATGTTTCTTATTTGCGCCTTTATTTTTTCATCTTTGTCTTGCATATAAATTTAAGTTTTTGAATATAGTGAAAATGTAGGGTTTCCGCTTTATCTTCCTGTGCGTCGCGCAGCTAACGGGTTCTGCACCAAATTCTCATTGTGATCAAGTGCTTTGTCTGGCAGAGGGACGCAATAAGCAGGGTCACGTTCTTCAAGTGTATAAGTGGTGGATCCTCCGTTTTCGCCTATCATGACATGCTCGATACTTGGCATTCCGTAGCGTTTCAAGTCAAAAAAGCGGAAACCTTCATAACAAAGTTCTTTCCTTCTCTCAGAACGCAATAACGACTGTAGCACATCTATATCGGAATCAGTCGGCGGAGTGTGGCGCAAATAACGTTTTGCCATCAAGGCTTCAAGGTCATCCGTACATTTCTTCCCTGCTGCAATGTCTCCCCGCTTGTACTGATTAAAGTATGCCTCAGCCCTGTTCAGATACAACTCCGCTGTGCGCCAAACAAACTCATGCTCATCGGCACATATCTTGAAAATGCGGTAAGGATAGTCATAGCCACTGGGCTGCAAATAGACATTCATACGGGAATCCATTACAGAGAACGTAGAGGCGAAATCCGTACTTACTCCGTAGGGTGTTCCCATAAGACCATAAGCCCCCGACATGGCTTTCATACCACCGATAAAGATAACCTCCGGGAACTTCGTGGAGATGACTCCGTTGGTCGGAGACTGGACATTATCAATGGTATAGCTGTTGAGGTTCGCCAAAGGAGGCGCGGCCTCCATAGCTTTTGTGGCATGCTCGACCACCTTTTCCCAATTCTCTGTATGCAGATAGATTCTCGAAGCCAACAGATGGGCTGCCGTATAAGCCACACGATACTTGCCACGGTCAGTCTTATTGTCGCCAAAAAGCTCACAAGCATCTTCTATATCCCTTATAATCTGCTCATATACCTTTGCCACTGTGGCACGCGGCATTCCCGTTTCTTTCACCTCAGACTCTGTAACCAACGACACACCAAGATTCGCTTCCGGTGAAGTCTGCGAGTCATTATATGGAAGCGCATACGTGTTCACCAGTTGTAAATAATAGAATGCACGCATTGTTTTTGCCTCTCCGCAGCAAATGTCCTTTTCTTCCTGTGTACCCTGACTTTTTGGTGCCCGTTCAATGATAATGTTGCATACGGCTATTGCCTTATAAATGTTCTGATAACTGTTTTTTATGCTTGCGAGCAAATCCGAGCATTCATCTTCGAGACGCCAAAAATCCGGCTGCCAGCAGAAAATTTCCTGACGTGTACGAATCGCATTAGTCCAGAATGCCGACTTGCAGCCATTCACGTCATCGTCCATCATATAAGTCATTGGGTCTACAGGAAAAGATATGTATCCTTCACCGTTCATCAGTTCGATGAAAGAATTGGTAGTCTTTGGCTCAAACTCATCTTGAGAGACCTCTTCCAGAAAATCTCCGCACGATGTAAAGGCAACGGCAAGTGCCGCCAGCAATATAGAATTGATTCTTTTCATAATCTTGTTACAAACTTATATTGAGTGAGAAAGTGTAGGTTTGTGTAATAGGCATAGCAGTCGTACCAGTTCCTTGTATTTCCGGATCCTGTCCCTCAAAGCGCGAAGAGCAGAACGTGAGCGGGTTGGTCACATTGAGCGAAAGCGACAATGCATTGATACCCCATTGGCTTATCTTTTTATAAGGAAAGCTGTATGAGAGGCTGAGATTACGGCAACGCAGAAAATCGCCTTTCACAATTCTAATGTCAGAATAATTGTACATAGTATAGGACGATGAAGAACGTACTCCATTTGTAGTGGTATTATAATATAATGAATAATCCGACAAGCCTGTGCGGTTGAATCCCGGAATATTGGTGAGAGCCTCATCTCCCGGTTGTCTCCACGCATTGAGTAACTTACGGTTCAGATTCGCATATGGCTGCGGCATAAGGTTGTTTCCCTCAAACAAATAATTCAGGCGCACCACGTTACCCCACTGAAATGCCCACATGGAATTGAAAGTCCATTGTTTCCAGCGAACCATTGTGGAGAAACCGCCGCTGAATTTCGGGTCTTTTGAGCCGGAGTACACAAGAATGTCTTTCACATCCATCTGCTCGCCAAGTGCCGACTCCGACTTTTGCGTGTTGGCGAAAGTGGCATATCCCGTTTCCGAATCCAACCCGGTGAATTTCCATGAGTAGATTGCGTTGACAGGCTTTCCCTCCTCATAAGCATTACCAGACAAATAGTCCTCTACCGTGTATTCCTGCTTCAGCACATTTGCCACCCGGTTCGTATTTTTAGACCATATTGGAGTGATGGACCATTCCAAATCCTTCGTGCGTATCGGAATGAAAGTCATGGAAAGCTCTATACCGTAGTTTTTCAAGTCGGCACCGTTGCGGTACACTTGCTCTTGCCCGTATTCCAAACCCACAGGAAGCTGGAACAGAATGTCCGTTCCCTTCTTGTAATAATAGTCAGCCGTTCCCGAAATCCGTCCGTCAAGCAAAGACCAGTCAAGTCCTAAGTTGACGGTCGTAGTCTTTTCCCAACGCAAGTCAGGATAAGGAAGGCGACTGATTTGCAGCTGGTATTCTCCCGACCATCGGTTGACCACAGCCGACGGATAACGCACCACCAAGTTCGGGCCGACCATTGTCGGAATATTTCCCTGCATACCATACGAGCCGCGTATGCTGAGATCGTTGATGAAATTCGGAATCCACTGTTCCTCTGCCATGTTCCATCTCAATGCCGTACTCCATACAGGCAGAAACTTATGATTGGTGTATTGTCCGAAACGGTTCGAGGCATCCATTCTCAAATTGGCATTCAGAATATACCTGTTCTTATAACTGTAGACAAATGTTCCGAACTCCGATATTGTATTATTGAGCGTGTTGGTTATCAGAGCCGTATGTTTGTCCAAAGAACTGTGCCAGTCTGTAGAGCCAGAATATTGGTTGTTGTATTCAAACGACACCTTGTTGCCTCTGTCCGGGAAATAGCCATATTCCTGTGTTTTCAGACCGTCATAATAATTGGAGCGTGCCTCATAGCCCACCATTGCCTGAATCACATGGTTCATTCCAAAAGACTTGTTGTAGTTCAGCTGAAAACGTACTGTCCATGTTCTTTGTTTCTGATCATCGTTCAACAGGATACCGCCTTTTGGCAATTGGGAAGCCAGTTCATCGGAACTGCCGGGAAGAACGGCTCCTACCTCATACCCTCTGATACCGGCAATATAATAAGAGTATTCGTCCGCCCACTGCCTTTGGTTAGTGTTCGATACATTGTAACTGAAAAGTCCTTCAGCACTGAGTCCTCTCATGATATTGGCACGTAAGCCGACCTGTGCATTGACCTGCTGCACTTTGGTGACATTTGACGTGTGCTCCAACTCGTTGAAGATATTGTATTTCAGCATATAATTGTTGTTGCTCCCCTCTATTCTTGTCTGGGTTTGGGTATAATACTCGTCAAGACCCAGTGCCCGGGACGCATAGATGGCATAGTCAAACGGATTGACCATATAGAACCCCTTCGACTCTCTATCGGAGAACATCAACTTGGAAGATACCTGCAAGAAGTTGAACAGACGTGTGTCGAGGCTCATGTTCATATTGTAACGACGCATCTCATCGCCTTTAGACGAACCTTTGGAATCGGAATAACCGAAACTTGTGTAATAGCGGGTTTCTCCATTGCCTCCTGAATAGTTTACGTTGTAATCCTGATTGATGGCATTTTGGAACAACTCTTTGAACCAGTCGGTATTACGTGTCTCCAATTCTGTCACACGCGCTGCAAACTCATAATCTGTAATATTTTTGTTGTACAAGTCAAACAACGCGCCCTCAAAACCTGTAGAATAAGGACGTATGTCAAAGACATATCCGTTCTCCACCATGTCTTTGGAGAGTTGGATACGCTCTTTCGAGTTCATCATATTGTAGTCTGAATACTGAGGACGAGAGGTGAAACCAATAGAAGACGAGAAGTTGAGAGCATTCTTGCCTTCCTTGCCCCGTTTGGTGGTGACAACAATCACACCGTTGGCTGCACGGGTTCCGTAAATGGCAGTAGCCGAAGCGTCTTTCAAGAAGGTGATGCTCTCGATGTCGTGCGGATTGAGTCCTGTAATGGCATTTCCCAGCAGAGAAAGACTGGCATTCTCATTGACCTGATCCAAATTGGCATTTCCTCGCAATATAGCGTTCACCTCATCATTTGTCACATTGACAGGCTCTTCCCAAATAACTCCGTCTATCACCCATACAGGAGCCGCATCGCCATGAATAGTCGACGAGCCTCGGATGCGCATTCGTGGTGCGGCATTAGGAGAACCGGACGGAGCGACCACTGACAGTCCGGGAACCACACCCTGAAGCATATTAGACAGTGTCGGAGTATTCTGAATCATGAAATCCTCAGGTTTGATAGTAAAGGTAGAGCTTGCAGACAGACGCTTGTCTATTCTGTTATAACCGTCTGCCACCACTTTCACCTCCGACAACCCATTGAGCATAGGCTTCAGATACACACCTTTTTTTGCCTGAGCGGCTGTTATTTCCAATACCTCGTATCCTACAAAAGTGATGCGCAGTTTCGATTCAGGCGATGGCACACGTATGGAGAAATGTCCGTGACTGTCAGTCACAGTGCCGACCTGCGCATCCATCACAAAGATGTTTGCGTGCATCATCTCTTCCCTATTCTCGTCATATACCGTTCCCTCCGCCAGAAACTTTTGTGACTCCGGGGTTTTGAACGAGCCTTGCGGGTTGGGCAGATACACGAGCACTTGCCGCTGCGACACCTTGTATTTCAGATTTGTCCCACGAAGGAGATGCTCCATGACAGAGTCAATGCTCCACTGCTTTGCATCGATATTCACCCGCCTCAACAGTGAAGGCCTGACAGCCTCGTCAAACAGAAACACATAATCGCCAGACTGTTCCACTTCATGAAATACATTCACAATGGGCTGGTTGGAAGCCGAAAGCGTGATGTTCTTTTGCGCAAAAAGAGATTGGGCGGTTCCTGCCCACACAAACAGAAGCGTCACGAACAATTTGAGTACTGTAAAATTCCGAGTTTTCAATGTCGTATCTTATTTAGTTTGTAAATCAGTTGTCCACTATAATCTTGTTGTCCTTGACGGTATAGCTGATAGATGAAATTACCGACAAGTTGTCAAGGACATCCTCTATATGCTCCTCGAGCACAAGCTTTCCGTAGAGTTTTTCTTTGGCGACAGATGTACTGCAAGAAATATTTACGGCATACTGCTGGGAAAGACGCTGAAGAACCTCACTTATCGGTGTGCCATTAAAATAAAGCAGGTCGTCCTTCCATGAAATATAAGTGTATGGGTCTACGTTGTCTATCTTAAATGTACCGTCACTGAAAGTCAGCAGTTGTGACGGTGATAAAGCTACAGTCTGGTTGCCGGCAGACTCCACGACAACCGCGCCCTCTGCCAATATCACATTGGCAGTCTCGCTGTAACTGTAAGCTGTGATGCCGAATTTCGTTCCAAGCACCTTTACGTCAAATCCGGATGTCTGGACACGAAAAGGCTTGTCCGCATCATGCGCCACTTCTATGTATATCTCACCATCGACTTTTATGCGCCGTTCTTTTCCTGTGAAACGGGACGGGAACTCCACCCTTGAGCCGGAGTTAATCCAGATACGGCTTCCGTCGGAAAGCTGGATGGAAGTGCGCTTGCCATCCGGCACAACAAGCCTGTAGTTTTTGGTATCATCCATGCTCTCCTTGCCGCTGTCCGCCTTGCTGTCCGCAGAAGTAAAGTCAATATCTTTGCTGTTTATAGAAATGTTGCCGTCTGTAGAGCATCTCAGCTCGCTCTTGTTGTAGATATTCACAGACACACCGTTATCCATCGTAAGAAGAATGTCATTATCAGCCGGTACAACCCTGGCTATCTGTTCCTGTCGTTTGTCCTCATTCATACTGTCGACATACATCCATCCCCCAATGCCAGCGACCATCAATATGGAAGCGGCTACAGCCCACCGTCTGCCCGCTTTCCAAAAGTCATAGCGTCGCATACGCTTCTGAAGCCGTTCAAGCCCCTTACGTTTTTCTTCTTCTGTAAACCTGAAATCATTGATTCTGACAGAAGACAGGTCTGCAATCAAGTTGTGTAGTTTCTCCTTATTGAAAGGAGCCTCGTTTTTGTTCATTGTCCTTTGTTTTTTACACAAAAGACACACGAACAGCGTTTATATAATCAGAATAAGAGAAAAAAGTTGCATTCCGGGCATATTTTCACGCATTTCCCTCAAAGCCCTGAACACAAGATTGCGCACGGAAGGCTTGGTCATGTTCAAGAGCGAGGCAATCTCGTCATACTCCAACTCATTGATATACCTTAGATATATAGCCTCCCGCTGCCTGCTTGTCAGTTTCGACAAACCAAACTCCACACGCTCCTTTATGGCTTTGCGTTCCTCGTCGGCAACCAACTCATCGTTGATGGACACTTCCGTAGTAAAGTCCACCTCCTCAATATCCACAATCCGTCCCACCTTTTTGTTCCTTGCAGAATTAAGCAAGCGATTCTTCAAACCATAAAACAAATAGAACTTTATGTTGTTGATGCCATCAAGTGTAGGATTCTTGGAATAAAGACTGAAAAATATATCTTGCATCGCATCCTCTATATCTTCTTTCTCATAGCCAAGACCGTAGCCGTAAGACAGAAGAATATCAGCATATTCCAAATAGAGCGAAGAAAATGCCGTATGGAGGTTATTGAAAGAACGCATGATACAAATAATTAAAAATTCGATGCAAAAGTATTCCAAAATATCCTAATCAAAAAGATATTTGTCATTTTTTCTTTCATTTTTCTGCAAAAACGTGATGATAAATATGTCTTCCATGTGTCTTACCTAAAAAAACAGAACATTTTACAAACAAAAAAACAAGGTAAAAATGAGAAGAACTTTACTTTCATTATGCGCCATCGCACTGTCGATGGCAAGTACCAATGCTTATGCAGACGGAAAATCTCTTGTAGACAGAACCGAATACTCGCTCTATTCTTACGACTGGCAAACTCAGTCGTACATCAAGCTGGACGAGCCTTCTCTGTACGATTACACACATTATTATTATAACGCAAAGGGAGAGCTTGCCATCGAGGAGCCAAGTTTCTGCCAGTATCGTTACGACTACAACGCAGAGGGAAAGAAGACTCAGCGCGTACAATGGAATCTCAGCGGCACACTGGGCTTCATTGCCAGCAACACCATCTCTTATGAATATGACGCGGACGGAAATCTCATAAAAGAAATAGCCAAATATCCGACCTCCACTCAGACAACCGTGTATGCGGACTTTGAAAACGGTGTGTACAAGACAAAGCAGGCTGTCGATGGAGAGGGAAATGTCACTTCCGAAACTCATTATATCCTTACTTTCGATGAAGCAAAGAACCTTACAGAAAAACTCGTCGCATATAAAGACTATGTAAGCGGCGAATACACTCCAAGCGAGAAGTACGTGTATGCTTATGCAGACAACAAGCTTGTCAAAGAAACGTACTCCACACTTTCGGGCGAGGAATGGCTTGTCGCCAACTCAACAGAATATACTTACGATGCGGACGGAGACGTGGTTGAGACAAGATTCATGACCGGAAGCGGGAAAAATTATCAGGAGCGTGTGGCAAAATACACCTACTCGCAAATGAAGCCTGCCTATACTCCTCAGAATGTAAAGGCAGAGGCTATGCCGAACAACCGCATATATGTAAGCTGGGACGCAGTGGAGGGCGCAGATTCCTATCAGGTGATGTATGACAACACGCTTGCCAGTGCCACAACTACCGAGTTTATCACTCCAACATTGTTCGACGGTGAACATTCGCTGACAGTCATGGCTGTCATTAGCGGAGAGCGCAGAAACATTTCCGACTATGTAACAGCTACAGTGACTGACCCGGGACGCAAACCGATGGAGAATTTCCAAATAACCAAAGTGGTAAAACAGCCCAACGACTGGGGATATACTGATTATCTGCTCGATTTCTCTTGGGAAAAGCCGGAAACTGCATCTCCTATCAGCGGATACAAGATTTACATTGACAACGGCACATACGGAGAGAACCCAACATGGCTTCCTTCTGTAACCATAAATGATCCGGAGGCTACAAGCTATCAGGCACAGTTTGGCCAAAGCACATTCCAAGTGCAAGGTGGCGAGGAAGTGAACTGGGAATATCTTGAAGAGGGCTACGAGTGCAAGATATGGATTGTCGCAGTTTATGCGACAGGCGAGTCTGACAAATCAAATATCGTGACTATGAACGTATTCAACACCAACATCAAGAGCGTGGAGCTTGACATGAACCAGCCTGTGGAGATTTATTCAATCTCCGGTGTCAGACTGGGTGGCGACCTCAATTCGCTTCCTTCTCATGCTGTATATATCCTCAAACAAGGAAATAGCGTAAAGAAAATAGCCAAATAAGAAGGTTTTGTAAACTTATAATTCTCATTTCGGAACCGCATCGCAAAAAGCTTTCATACAGCTTTCGCGATGCGGTTTTTTGTTGGTGCCAGCACCATGACTCTTGTATGTACTTTACGTATATAATAGAAGCCGCAAAAGTCCGGGCTATTTTGCCTCAACCTATTGCCGGACAACAATAAGCGCACAAGAGCTGCTGACATTATATCACTTGGGCGGCAAGGCACATTTTAATATTTCAGAGGTTGCAAGTGCTTGATCCGCGCTTGATTTTTGGATTATCCGATATTTCGAGTGATTTATCTTTTTATAGAGTTGAGTCTTGATGCAGGCGATGCTTTGCCAATGGATTTGACTAACTTCTTGACATTTTGTAAGTGCGTTTTTGGGTGCATTCAGACAGACTCCTCCGTCACTTCGTGACACCTCCCCTAACTTAGGTGAGGAGCTGTATACATTGTCAATCAAGACGTTAGCTTCTCTGCCAACATGGTAACCAGGCTCCTCCCCTAAGTTAGGGGAGGTGTCACGAAGTGACGGAGGAGTCTGTCAAAAACATCCGCAAAACATCAACTAATATGACAATTTGATATGTTAAAACTCGCCTCCGTAGAATCGCCTCAAAATGAACCGCGACTTGCCGAGGTTGCAAAAACGCGATTCTACGGAGGCTTTTGAACCTCGAAAACAGAGTGGACAAACAGAACAATTCATCCGACTAAAAGATATAGAAAATCAACCCGAGACACTCCTTTCCCACCCAAAAGCCCACTAAAAGTCAAAATTACAAGGTGCTGAAAATTTATTTCCAAGGCACACCGATTTTTTTCGCAAGGTGAACGAAATTTATTTTCAAGGCGCACAAAATTTTCAAAGCCCGTTTTTCGGCCCAAAATCGGGCTTTTTTCCAAATCATATCCTCAAAAAGACGGCAGCCGCCTTTTCTATGCCCCGAAAAACAAAAATGGATTTTGAACCCGGGAAAAGACAATTTTAAGACAAAAATTTCATAACTCACTGATTATCAGCATATCCTATTTTGTCTCAAGCCATGCGTTTTACGTCAAAAACAGCACACTTTTCGCTAAAAATACATCTAACTGATTATCAGCAACTTACCAATAAAAATATCCAAAATCAAGCATTGAGCCAAAGTCGGCAGCCGCCCCAAATGTTAAAATTCGCCCTCCTTTCCAAAGTGACATAATGTCAAAACTACCCTTGCCCGCATACTGTTGTCCTGCAACATGTGCGGCAGAATGGTTCAGGCTTGAGACTTCCGTTTATAAAGCACATACAGGCGATGCGATGGATGTGTGCCTTGTAAATAAATTTGCAGCACCTTGTAATTTTGACTTTTAGTGGGCTTTTAGGGAGAAAAGATGCATTTCGACTTGAATTTGTATCTCTCTTGATTAAGTGAATTGTTCTATTCTCCCACATGAAATTCGAGTTTCAAAAACCTCCGTAGAACCGCGTTTTTACAACCGAGGCAAGGTTCGGTTCATTTTGAGCGATTCTACGGAGGTCGGGGGTTAGCATATCAAAAATGACAGCAATCTACATATTTTGCCAATACATTGACAGATGCAGCACGATACATTCAACAACCCCCTCCGCCACTTCGTGCCATATCCTCAAATCAGGAAGAGAAGCTACATACCAGACCTTCATTATAACTGATATACACTCATCAGCAAGTCAATATAAAGCATGGCGCGAAGCAACGGAGGGGCTATCAAAAAACAATCAGACTAATACTTCACAATCTTTGTCCTATAAACGTGTCCCCTACTTCTTGCTGTAACAATGTAGACACCGGATGAAAGATGCGAGATGCAGACAGACGCTCCATCTGCAATGTCGTTTGCCAATAGAGCAAGAGAGCCTGACAAACTGACGATTCTGACCTCATCGGTATGACCGAATCCTGAGACAACATGAATATAGTCGGTGGCTGTCAATGGTGTGATGCTCCAAGCGGCAGTCTGACCGGCAATGCCCGTTCTTCCGTCAGGCACATGCAAGAGATAAGGCTTCTTGGGACTGCCAAGCGCGTCGGACACAAACAATTCACTTTCCTCGACATTCCAAATGTCTCCGGTGCGACAGTCAAGTGCCTTGAAAGTAATCTGCTCACCACCTTCGCCATACACCGTTAAATAGAGCGTGCCTTGCACATACTCGCCCACTCCACGGCACTCATCTTCATTGAAAGCTCCTATACGGTAAACGTCCGGACTTGTTTTTTCCTCACCCGTATATACATCGGCTGTGATATTCATAGTATGAGGATATAGACGCTTGTCTGCCCTCCATTCCGGATTGTCAGCCTGCTGCTTGTCCGGAACCGGAATCTCATACTCATAAAGCCAATCAGTGTTGTAGACAAGCTGCTTGCCGGACATGGATTTATAGAGATAGCCGTATCCGGAAGTGACAGCAGTGAGTGTTCCACACCATCTGCCGTCTTCATACACAGCGTAGCCGTCTTGTCCGCACACCACATCTCCCTCTTCCGGAGCAGAATAAAGGAATGCGTCATCAAGCGTCCGGGTATAGTCAATAGGGCAACCTATCCAGTTCCATCCTGCTTGCAAGTCAATCTTGTTTTTTGCAGGACTGAGCGCATAGCCACTCATGGTGATGTCCGCATCCTCGCTCATTCTCACCTTGTAGGCTTCAAGAGGATGCAATCCGGTAACAGGTTCTGTTGCCAATCCGTTGGTTTGCTGAAGAATCTGTTCCGCCTTACCGTTGAAAACCGACAAATCAATGTCCGTTCTCAGTCCTTGTGACACCCAGTTCCATCCTTCCGACAAAGCGTATTCCTGCGTGTGAATCTGTTCTTCCTCGAATATGGCTTGGATTTCCGCGTCTTGCTCTACTGTGAAAGTGAAGACATCTTCTGTTCCGTACACCTCTCCGTTCACCTGCCAGAAGCCCAGTCTGAATCCCTCATCGGGAACAGCCACAAGGGTCAGTACCGCACCATTGTCATACATCCCGTTTACGGCACCCTGCACAGTACCTCCGCTGTTCTCCTGTTTAACCCTCACCTCATACTGGATTGGCTTAGGAACGAATGTCAATGTGTATGTCACGCTTCCTGCATCCATTCTGTCAGCAAGATGCAACAGGTTCTCATACAAAGGTTTCTTTCCATCGCGCAGTGTGCAGTCGGTTTGCCAGAAGTTATGCGAATCGACATTTGTTCCGTCCGCACGACTTATTGCAGACAGTGTCATCCGCCCCATTGTAGGGTCGGACAATGCCGTATAATTCCATCCGGCAACGGGAGCATACAGAGTCAGCGCATATTGGTTGCCACCCATTGACTTGCAGGATATGACGGTAGCGTTCTCTACACTTTCCGTGGTTCCGTCCGACAGATACAGCATGTCCGGCATATCTTCCGAGTCGGCCATGTCGTTGACAAGGAATGCGGTTATGAAATCTCCTGTTGCGGAGGAGGCTACCACACTGTGTATGAGTTCATGGACAGACACATTATTGAGCAATGACAAACTGTCGTTGCCATAACTTGTTATGTGGGTAGCTTCCACATCATATTCAGTGAAATGCCCCAACAGCGAACTTTCCTGCCACCATTGTGCACAGGCTGTCTCCATTGCAGGTATTGTGCCGAAATTTGTGACAGTCGATGCACCGATGGCCACAGACTTGTCTATTCCGTTGAATGAAGAGCCTACTATGCGCATGTCTATTGCCAGCCCTTTCTCATTATCGACAATCTGCGGCTGCTGTACGTTGAAACTTACATTCTTCGCATCTCCATAGCCCACATTGTGTACCAGCACAGCCATCTCGGCAGGTACAGACTTCTCTATCGTTTCGGTCAGTGGGTCGTCTGAGAAGACATCCCTTTGGATGAAGTAATCCACATTGAGTGATGGTGAGGGACTGACTGTCATGGTAATCGGCATCAGGGTATGGGAGGACACATCTCCCGTGTATGGATTGACATAAGAGAAATATCCAGTGAATCTGTAGTCAGTAGGAGTCTCCGGCGCAGCATTCTTTGTCGGAATAAACAACACGGTATATGTGCCTGTCTGTGCGGCTTCTATCCGTCCCTTACCATCGGACAAGGTTATTCCTTGCGTATCATAAACCGGATTGATATAGAACAGATGTGTGCAGTCGTTGCCCTCCTTGTCGAGTACGCTCATCTTCAGACTGAGATCTGTGATTGCACTCAGATCATTGGTGTTCTCTATGCTCAGATAACCTTTGAAAGCTTCGCGGGTCATGCTTGCGCTCTGCGAGAACTGCATGGTCACTTTGGTGCATCCCTTAGGCTCGTTCTTGAAGTATATGTCTGTGAACAAATCGGCATAACTTAGATACAAATCAGGATAATCGGCATAACCCAAATCCTGCGCACGCTTGTCTTCTGCCTGTATAAAATGTACAGCAGAATAGAATTTGTCCATATTGATTAGTCCGTCATTCCATTCTGGAGTATCCCACTTTGCGATACTCTCGTCCAACCGGGCGAAAAGGGCAAGAATCTCTTCCTCGCTCAAAATGGAATCCTTGTATTTCTCAAGAATATCTTGTCTGCTTTCTTCCGAAAGAGTTTCCTCTTCAATATGATCTATAATATCCTTGATAATATCTGTCGAGTCTGCTTTGTGGACAATGCTGTCATCAGGAAAATTCTTGTTTACCTTCTCATATTCTTGGGCATACTCGTCCTCTTTGTCGTCATTATCCTCTGTCGCTTTCTTCAGTTTATCAACATCATCATTCAACATCCTGATTTTCTCATCTGTCTCAATCCTGTTTTCTTCTGTCCTGTTTTGTTCAAGCACATGTATTCTTTGTTGCAGGAAAGGAATCAGACAGTCTGTCGTCCATTTGCCAATTCTCCATCCTGTCTGGAGTGCGTTGGTACATGCGTTGAAACGTCCCATTGTGGATGCGGCGCATTCCTCGCCCGAAGAGCTGTTTGTAAGCAAGTCAAAAGCAATCCGCCCGACTTCCTCTACACATTCTCTTTGACAGCCTTTCAATTCTTCCATATAAGGAAGTGACAAATTGCTGTTAATATCCAGCAAATCGCCCAAATCAGGCAACTCGAAGTCATTCCCTGGAAGTGGCGGGGTCTCCGGTTCTGTCGGTCTTAGGACTATCGGACGATCCGGTTCTCCCAACCATGGGAAACCTCTCCACGGTTCAGGATCGGTTACATCAGGGATATGAGTCAAGTCCGGCAGCACGATATGGCAATGGATGTTTGCAGTTGGCAGAGGAAGTTCCCCACGAATATCGTAGTATTCCCATTCCGCAGTCTCAAAATTGCATCTTCTTCTATATGTCGAGAATACAGTGATGGTCGGTGTGAAAGTACAATGAATACCTGGATCCTCGCGCAACTTTGCTTCCAAAGCGGCTTTTCGGGTAATTACAACAGGCACAACCCGAGTGGTGTTCGCCTCCAAAGTGCCTAAGGATGTTGTCAGCGGAGTGGCAGTATAATAATCGTGCTCTCCGGTTCTCACCAGTACATTTTCCGCCGCCACAAGTCCGTGATTGGTAACCATTGCCATGACAACAGCCGTATCGCCCGGGGTCATGTCGGCAGGCACTTCACCAGTGAAGTCAATGACTACAACCGGAACAGGTACATTTGTCTCAAACTCCGTGTTCAGCGTAAATTGATATGTGTCGCCAATCTCAGTTTTTTCTCCGCTCCATGAATAACGTATTGGCGCATAGAGCAACGAGACTGTCTTGCGGACTGTTTCCGAAGGCTCGACAGTCATCACAAATGACGCATCACTATGCTGCTTTTTGCGGATGTAGCAATAGTAAGTGCCGCACGGAAGTTCTTTCGACAGAAACCGTCCGTCCTTTCCTGACATGCCGGAGTCTACAATCTTGTTGCTGTATGGTTCCTTTATGATAACAGCAGCACTGTCCACATGAGGCGCGTCCTCATTATAATAAGTATATTCGTCTATCACATCAAACTCTATGCGCCCTATTCCGCTGCTTACAACTTTGAAGTCAGCATCCCAAACGAAAGAGCAGCCATTGCTGCCTGCCACAGCAATGCGAGTGGTGTAGGTTGAGTTGTAAGGCATATCATCCGTCGGATGGAGTTTGATTTTTAATGTGGCAGTCTCTCCGTATGCCAGTGATGGATAGGAAGTGCAGTCCGCACTAATCCATTCTGCCTTTGGAATAGCCAAAGTGAGCGGTCCGGTTTCTCCTTTTCCTGTATTGGATATGCTCAGCTCATACTCACGGATTTCATTTTTGACCATATTGACAGAAATAGATTCAATGCCACTCTCCAGTTTCGGTTGTGATGCCAGACAATAATAGAATACATTGAGGTCTGTTTCCGTACCGTAACCATCAGAAAGCCGCAAGGTGACTCTCTGCCAGTTGTTGCCAATTGTCGCAGCATCAGTCTTCAATGTATAATTGAAAAGCACATCCTTTCCGGCTGGAATATTGTCGTTTTCATCATATTCAAAGGAACAGTTTGCCGGGGCGGACACTAAGGACAATGTGACATTCCGCATGTCTATTGACGACGGATTGGACACACAGATGCTTCCACGGTGCTCTACACCTTGTTCCACCTTGATATATTCGTTATTGCCCGATACAATTTTCAATCCGATTATGTCAAATTCCGCCTGTGCGACAGTATTTTGCTCATTAGGATAGCACGCTCCGACAAAGAAATGTCCTGTTTGTCCTGAAAGAGGAAGATACTCCGCCGTAAACTCTCCTGTGCTATCAGTCTTCGTCCTGACCACATCACGATAGCCGGAGTTTACAATGAACACATCCACATCGGCATTCGCTGCCGCCCGTCCTGTGGCTTTACCTTTGAGGATGACAGTCTCGCCTTGTGAATAAACAAGTTTTGCTGGTGCGACAACCGCTGTGAATCGAGGCAACAAGCGCACTGTAATCTGGTCTGAAGTATTATTCCCATAGAAAAGTTCCTTAATGGATTGAGACTCGTTTACAACAGCCTGCATCGTATAATCGCCTGTCATATCCGGCATGTCTATACTTTCGGACACAATCTCACTATCTCCCGGAGCAATATCTCCAACAGTTTTGAGAGTGGTATATAGGTAACCGTTGAAGAAAATAGAAATCTTTGTCTTAGCCGGCAGAATGGCATCACCGTTATTGGCGACTGTCAGCATGATGTTTGTACTGCCTTTTGCTTCCACATTGAACGCTGAGAGAGTGAACCCCTGCAACACTGCATCCGGCAATGTGTTATCTGTAATCATCATCCAGCATGTGCCGTCCGGGAAATCCTTTCCCGAAGCGGTGAACGTGACGGTACGGTGGTCGTCTGTCGCTGAGTTCTTTTTAATTTTCACAGGAATATCAATTGACGACACCCCTGCCGGGAATAAGATTTCATGCTCATATTCCAGTGCGTCGTCATCATCACTTGCAAGACGGATTTCCAGAGCCTCATCGACAAAAGCATTCCGTGTAAGCGTGATTGTAGCTGTTGTACCTTCGAGAACTGTAGTCTTGCGGGCTTTCAATGAAAGTGCGGGACCGTCATCGTCTGTCACCGTTATTTTTTTCGAGACAGTACCTGCCGTTGTTCCTGATGCCGAACAGTTGCAAGATGAAATATATACGGCTGCGGTCACATCATATACCCTGTCACCATCGACAAGTGTGTTGTCTTTCACCCCGATTACAAACATGTTTTCTTCCACACCCGACTCCAGCACCAGTGTCTGTGTGGAATATACAAGCTCACCAGAGGCATTGTCCGACAAATTGACCGTCACTTTTGAGTCTTTATGTGATGTACGTCGCAACTTTCCTACAATAGCTGCATTTCCTGCCGATTCGCTGACGGTTTGCGGAGTAAGTATAAGTTCTATTTCCGGAACATCATTGTCATTCAGCATAATAAAACCCTCGCCACTTTCATGCCGTTCCGCTATTGCCTTGAATGTGGCATCGACAGTCATATCCGGCAAATTGTCATCAACGGCGGATATATCCGTACTTGCCGTTTTTTTGCCCTTCGGAATTACAATCTGCGAGGGGAAAGTGAAACGCTGAGGATAGTCGCATGACAAATATACTGTGAGCGGAGCAGACACTGCGCGCTCTGCATTTACAGTCAGTTTGAATTTATCACCTTCTTCTATGACATTTTTCGACATTTCCACATTGAGTCTCGGCAATTCATCGTCTTCTATACATATTGCCGATTGGGTCTGTGCATAACCGTTACCCGACACTGTGATGTATATAATCGAGTCTTCGTCCAATATATCGTTGTCCTTAACAGACACATAGAACATGCAGCCAGACTGTCCCGCCTTGACAGTGACTTCTTTGGGAGTTTGCAGACGTGCGTCATCTTCTGCCGACACACTGAATGTCTGGTCTGTCGCCCAGCTTCCGCTTCTGTACAGTTTGCAAGCTATCGGCGCAGAATAAGTTTCCACAATAGCTGATGACGGCATCTCCAATGTCAAGACTTCGGCAAGTTTCAGTTCTTTTGCCGACAATGCAATATTGTTGTCCTCGTCAATGGGAAGTTCGCCACAGTCATTGTCCGCCACCACTTCAACTTCCAGACTTACACTACCTCCAAGACCTGGAAGTCCGGATATTTGAAAGTCAGCCTGCCGCAAAACGTTCTCACCTGCTGCCAGTATCCCCTCATAATAGACTGTCCCGAGGAAACAACGCTCTCCAGAGGCAGACACCAGACTGACGTTTTCTTTCCATCCGCTTGATGTATTCAGACTGCCCACATTAGTCACAGACCATGACGCCGCAATATTTTCTCCTGGAACAATCTGCGTTTCAGAAGTCCTCACATCGCCCGCTTCAAGGTCTGGATGAGGCTCATTGGTAATGGTGACAGTCGCATCCTCAAAACCTCCATTACAGATATTGCGTCCCTCAGCATCGCTTATTATTTGCTGCAAGCATGTAATGGAGTAGCTGTCGCCTGCAAGGCAGGTTTCAGGAATCGTTACCGGAATGTAGAATAAGTCTCCCGAAGTGCCCCTCAATGGTTTGTTGGAGGCAGAATAAATTACAAACAAATATTGGGTGCCGTTGAGTTTTCTCACCGAGATGCTGTGTCCGTTGCTTCTGTCCGACAGTTTGCAGCCCTGCCGCTCGTCCAGTGCAAACGGCATTTCCAGTTTGAGCTGTACAGCCACAACCTCGTCATGGTTGGCAAGATAAACAGGTATGCTCACCTCTCTTCCGGCTCCACATCCGAACGATTTAATACCAGCCATATTAGCCTGCGAATACATCGCAGCCGATATGAGCCATATCATGGAAAAGATGAATGCGTTTCTTATATTCTTATTCATATATCTTTTGACAATCAGAATGTTCATTTTCTTATTTTCAACGTCTTACTGACTTCTCCGTTGCTCGCTCTCACTATATATACACCCTCGCCAATAGGCGGAATATCTGCAACGAAAGTGCCTGTCGGTTGCGCGCTGTATTCTTTTGTGGCGAGCACCCGTCCCTGCATATCTATAATGTCGACAATCATTTGCCGGCTCTTGTCTGACATACGGACTGTAAGCTGTTCGCCATCGAACTGCAAATCAAAATCGGCATCTGCCTGGGCAATGTCCACTCCACTGGCAATGTCCGCAAAGCTGACAGAAACATAGCGCGCGTCTGTATCCGCCAAAGTGGCATTGACAATCCTCGCATCGCCACAACCGAGTTCCGCAAGTTCCGTACAGCCATTAGCGAACATGTCTCCCGAAGGTGAGTAGACAAGCATACGCAGACAATTATCTTTCTGCCGGAATACAGTTGCAAAACGGCTCTTGTCGGTCAGCATACGCACCTCGCCCTCTGAGGCATTGTCTATAATGATGTCCATCGCCGCTACCGGCACGGAGGTGTCGAGCATGAGCCTTCCCTGTTGTACATAGAGACGCGCATCGGCAACCTCTCCCGCCGAATACAGGCTGCGTCTTTTTGCCATACTCATTTCTCCGAAATCCGTGTCGAGCACGATGCCGATGGTTCTCACCATATCCTGCACCGTAATCAGCGAATCGCAGAATGTGTCAGCGGCTATGAAATTGAACGGGAGTATGCTGCCATTACCATCTGTCAGAATATAATTCAGTGTATGCTGCACATCAAGCACATCAACGGTATGGTCGATATTTGCGTCACCAGATTTGAAATCGAGCAATACATTCATGGCATATCCCTTTGCCAGTCCCGATTGCTGCACCGCAATCAGAGTGTCTCTTGCACCTGTATGCCATTCTCTGTCAAGCCGGCATTTATACACCGCCTCATCACTGTCATACCTCAATGGCAATCTTATGCTCCCGGTTTTGTCAGTAATAAGATAATCAGGCATATTGGAATTGCCTTCCGCATCCACATTCATACCATACATCTGCAATGAATTGAGCGGAATAGCCATGCTCTCGCCAAGCGGCAGGAGCATTGTCGGGGTGTTGCGGACAAGCGTAGGCACTCCGCTCTGCTCATTGACATATTCTACAAACTGGCTGGCAAGATCGATGTCTGTCAGCTCATCGGGCAAACCATTGCTGATTTCCGTCAGTCGGTTGCCAGATACATTGAGCTTGCGAAGCGAAGGTATGGAATAGGCAAACGGTGACACATCGCCATGCAATTCGTTGCCGCTCAGGCTCACCGATGTGAGCAGCTCCGACACAGTGTCTTCTCCGTTGTCGGCAAACAGACTGTCTATGCGTCCGGAAAGCCGGTTGCCGTCAAGACTGATACTTTCCAAATTGGAAAGCATGAATATCTCCGCCGGCAATTTGCCCGTAAGATTGTTGTCCGGCAGGAATATGTCGTACACCTTTCCTTCTTTGAAATTCACGCCATTCCATTGCCCTGCATGGATTTCCGATGATGATATGTCCCATTGCTCAGTCCAGTTCTCTCCTCCGGTGGCATGATAGAACGCTTTCAATATCTCATAGTCAGCAAGTTCCATCTGCAACTGCCCCTTTGTGAATGTATGCGAGATTAGCTCGCTCCATTCCCCTTTGGTGTTCCGGAACCTGATATGGAACACATTCTCCGCCTCCTCATCCCCGTCATTCCACACCGGAGTGACGTCTATCTGGACATTCTTTGCATGATACACATCGACAGGCTCAACCTGTTCGAACACACGAAGGTCATAATCCTTATTAAACCAGTATTCATAGCCCATGATTCTTGCACAACGTTCCACAGCAAACAGTCTGTGGCAGGGTGTACTCCATGCACCACTCGTGTCTTGTGTACGGAATGACAACGTATGTATGCCATCGGCAAGACCGCTTGCATCGACATCAATATTGACAAGCCCTGCCGCATCGGTATCCATCCGTTTGCGGTTCGCCGCATCATGGTCAATGTAATATTCACAGGCTACGGTCTGTCGTGGTTCTGCCGCCTGCATACGGTAGAACATCTTTGTGTAGGGCACACTCCATGCTCCGCTGCCATCCTGTGTGCGGAGCGTCAATGTATGAAATCCTTCCGGAAGTTCCGACAAATCCGCGTCCAGCTCTATGAGTCCGTTACTCACAGTGCCTCCTCTGACATTTGCCACATTGTGGTCTGTCCAGTACTCGTATGCTGTGGCGGAGAGTCTGACCACCGTTTGTGTGCGGTAGAACATCTTTGTGTAGGGCACGCTCCATGCCCCGCTGCCATCCTGTGTGCGGAGCGTCAGCGTGTGAAACCCTTCAGGAAGTTCCGACAAATCCGCGTCCAGCTCTATGAGTCCGTTACTCACTGTGCCTCTTCTGACATTTGCCACACTATGGTCTGTCCAGTACTCGTATGCTATGGCGGAGAGCCTGTCTACCGTTTGTGTGCGGTAGAACATCTTTGTGTAGGGCACGCTCCAGTTTCCTTCACTGTCCTGCATTCGGAATGAAAAAACATGGAATCCCATACCCAGTTGCGACATGTCGGCATCGAAGTCGATGATTCCTCCGTCTGCCCATCCGCTCTTCCTGTCGCCGGTGTGATGGTTTGTCCAATATTCGTATTTCGTCACCGATTGCGCGGTCAGTCGCAAAGTGGATACAGAAGCATACACACATAGTAAGAGAATGCTTTTTCTCATAATCTTGCTGTTTTATGCCTCGTTTCTCATTTGCTTCCTGCCGCCACTTTCAGGTTTACCTTGAGTATTCCGTCTGCCGTAGACTGTGCCGCGATGTTGTTCTCAATAATCTGCGGATAAGTAGGTGTGGTGCTGTATGGAGTTGTTCCGCCATATTGTCCGACCTGCGTTCCGTCCTGTCCGAGATATTCGCCTGCCGCCTCTTCAGTAAGCCTTCTTGTTCCCTCTACAAAAATATTTTCTGATGAGGCCTCCATATTTCCCGACTTCTGAATAACATTGTCTGTATTGCCTTTCCCGTCAAGGAAAAGGTTGTTGTATGCCGAGCAAGTGGACTTCAAGGAATATTCATATTTCCATCCGTTGCTATAATAATATACACTGCCGATGATATTGTTCAAAAAGAAAGCCGTAATGTTTGAATGCACATTTGCCAGATAACAATTCAGGAAACTGAGCGTAGAAGTGGTTGAGTTTGCAGTATTATTGCTGTTACTGTACATGCAAACCCAATCAGCCTGCGTATTACTTACAACCACATTATAAGAAGAGGATGCTATTGAGAAAGTCCCAATATTGCATTGCTCTATACGCAAATTATAGGATGTGGTCAAATCAAAAGCGTAAGGAAATCTGCATTTACGTATTGTAGCATCCTTGATGGGTTTGTTAATATAGAAGTCTCTGGTGAAATACAGCCCTTCAAGTACAAGTCCTTTGTGCGTAGTATCTGGCATACTGATATAAATATAATCGTTTATATATGTGACACCAGTCCCGGCCTGTTCGTTTTTCTCCGTACCGGCTCCTATTATTTTGACTGCTTTTGTAATGCTTGTCGAATTGAATGTTCCCGGTGACAAATAGATGAAATCGCTGTCAACAGCCGCACTGTGCGCACTCTTCAAACCGTCCGCGCCTTGAAAAACAGTCAGCTCATCGCCATGCTGAAGTGTGGCGGTCAGAATTTCCTGCGCATAAGTGGCAGAAACAGAAAAACACAAAAACAAAGAAGACACAAAAAGTTTTAATTCTCCCATAAAACTAAGTAAAATAAGATAGTAAAAAGTCTGCAAACTCCCCAAAACCGACAATAATAAATCTAATACTTGCTCATCCCCTTTCTATATAAAAAAGCACAGGAGTTTGTTCCCGGCACGGCATCATTGCCCGCACATTTCAACCATGAAGTAAGGCTTGTCCGCCATACCAAGAATCCACCTTTTACAATAGAAAATGACCGTTGTCATCATATCAATTTATAAAACTAATACGATTTTCATACGATGCTGCAAAAGTACATAAAAAACACCATACTTATATATACAGAAAAATAAAATTCAACAAATACTCACACAAAAAAAGTTTGAGTGGCTTCAATATTGTCTTTGGATATGTGCCGCAAACTCGAATCATTTTGCCTCAACCTATTGCCGGGCGGCAGTATGCAGACAAGAACTGCTGACATTATGTCACTTGAAAAACAAGGCGTATTTTAACAATTGGGGCGGTTACAGACCTCTTGCCAGTGCTCCATTTTTCAGGGACTCATAGATAAACCACTGATAATCAACAAAATGCTATTTTGCGGAAAAGTCTTAGTTTTTGACCAAAAACTAAGGGTTGAATACAAAATAGGATGTATTGATAATCAGCGAGTTACAAATTTTCACCGCCAAAATCATCATTTTCCGGACTCAAAATTCATTTTTGTTTTTTCGAGCATGAAAATGACACTCCAACACAAGCAAAGGATTGCCACAAGAAAAATGCCCGATTTTAGCCCGAAAAACGGGCTTTGAAAATTTTGTGCGCCTTGAAAATAAATTTTGTGTACCTTGCGCAAAAAATCAGTGTGCCTTGGAAATAAATTTTCAGCACCTTGTAATTTTGACTTTTAGTGGGCTTTTGGGTGAAAATGGCTCATTCCGACTCGAATTTATATATCTTTTAGCCATGCGAATTGTTCTATTTCCCCACTTGAAATTCGAGTTTCAAAAACCTCCGTAGAATCGCTCAAATGCAACCGAGGCAAAGCCCGGTTCATTTTGAGCGATTCTACGGAGGTTGAGTTTTAACATATCATTTTGAAATAGTATTCAGCCTTTTAGTAACATATTGACAAAATTTATTCCATTTCCACGTCATTGACAGTTTTGTCAAACTCATCATTTACTTTTTGCATCCAGTCGGGAAGCATCTTCAATGCCTTATACACCAAAGGCTCTGGCATTTCCTTATAATAAGCGTATGCCATAGGACCGGCAACAGCAGCCAGAGTATCGGAGTCGCCACCAAGAGATATGGCAAGTTTTATGCAGTCCAAATAATCCTTGCTTGCCAAAAAACAGATGATTGCCGGACCGACTGTGCCCGGACTTGTCGAGTTGAACGTGAACCCGTCGTGTATGTCCTGATAGGTTTTGCCCGCCCAATAAGGATAATATTTGTCGAGGAGTTCCGTGCGGACAAACTCCTTGTCCTTGCCGTTTTTCAGATGGAATATCACCAATGCCGTGACGACAGCACCTTTTATTCCCTCCTCGTGGTTGTGCGTCGGGGCGGCCGTCTCAGTGGCAAGTGTTATGCACTCCTCCTCAGTCCGTGCAAGCCATCCGGCAGAAGAGGCCCGCATGGCAGAGCCGTTGCCACAGCTGCGATACGGCAAGTGGTCGTGGTCTTTCATCCATTCCTTGAAGCGGTGTCCATAACCTGCGTCCGGATGCTGGTTTGCGCACATCCAAAGGTTGTGACTCATATCTATGCCTTTGAGGAAGGCTTCCGCACAAGCGAAAGTGAGGACTGTATCGTCGGAGAAATGCGCCCTGGACGAGAACATCTTGACCGCGTCATAATCTTTCGTCCTATGTGTACGTCCTTCGTATGCAGTGCCCGCAATGTCACCGACAGCCGCGCTTAATAGTAGATTTCTCATTGTTTATGCCTTTCTTTATGTGTATTAGAATTCCAGTCTGAATCCCTTCTTTTTCATTTCGTTGTAGCCCTCCTCATTGAAACAATAGAGGTGCGCCTCACGTTTCGGGGTAGGCTTGACAGTCTCGTCCAACATAGTCAGTATGTTCAGCGTATTCATCTTCTTTGTAAAGTTCGCCCTGTCAAACTTCACATTGAGTATCGCCTCATAAAGAGATTGCAGTTCCTTCATGGTGAATTTGGCAGGAAGCAGGTCGAAACCTATAGGACGGAAATGAATCCGCTCGCGCAATACGGAGATGGCATGGCGCAGGATTCTGTCGTGGTCGAATGCCAGTTGCGGAATCTCATCCAGTCCGAACCACCGTGCTTTGGCTGCATCGTCACCGCCCTTCACCTTCTGAATCTTGCACAAGGCATAGTAGGCGATGGTGATGACCCGCTCGCGTGGGTCACGGCTTGGGTCACTGAATGTGTGGAACTGCTCCATGAAATCCGCCTCCATTCCGGTCTCTTCCAACAATTCCCGTCGCGCGCCTTCCTCCGCCGACTCGTCCATTTTCAGAAATCCGCCGGGAAAAGCCCAGCGTCCCTTGAATGGTTCTATACCTCTTTCAATGAGCAGCACCTGAAGTTGTGTGCCGTCAAAACCGAATATCACGCAATCGGTCGTGACCGCCGGGTGCGGATACTTGTAAGTATACATGTTTTCTTCCATAAAATAATCTGTTGTAAATTTTACACCGCAAAGTTATAAGGTTTTGGAATCACTACCAAACATTCTTTTATCAAACAGATGATTTAGCTGAGAATTATGGTGATTGGCAAACAAGTTATGAGTTCGCCAAAAATGTATGTCTATATCTAAAAAGCAGAGGTGTTACTCCCGAAGTGATTATAGAGCCTACTTGTGGTGTCGGCAACTTTATTGCCGCCGCCATAGATGTATTCGACACTGTAAAAGAAGTATATGGGATAGAGATATTCAAAGGATATATTGAGAAAACGGAGCAAAAGCTCAAAGAATACCGAAACAAAAGCCGCGCAATTGCCTATAAGCTGTACAACACAAATATATTCACGTTCAATTTTGAAGAAATCATACATAAAAATAAAAATAAGAACATCTTGATATTAGGAAATCCGCCCTGGGTGACAAATAGCAGTTTGGGGAAAAACGAAGGAAACAACTTGCCCGTAAAAGGAAACATAAACAAGGTAAAAGGAATAGACGCTATAACAGGAAAAGGCAATTTCGACATTGCAGAAAGTATTTGCAATTTGATGATTGACGCTTTTTCCCATCATCATAGCACACATATAGCATTGCTTGTCAAAAATTCCGTTATAAGGAACATTTTATACAGGCAGCATACTCATCCACGTGATATACAAGACATCAGGCAACTTGATTTTGACGCAAAAAAGGAGTTTCAAGTTTCTGTCACAGCATCTTTGTTTGAATGTCATATAGGGAAAACCCATCAAAAACAATGTATGTCGTATAACTTTTACACGCAGCAATATTCCCACTCTTTCGGATGGGTTGAGAATGCTTTCGTCTCAAATACGCAGGATTACGGGCAGACAAGTTTTCTTGACGGACACTCGCCTTTGACTTGGCGTTCGGGAATAAAACACGACTGTTCAAAAGTAATGGAGCTTTCATTGGATGGCTCCACATATTCTAACGGACTAAAAGAAGTTGTGGATGTGGATGACGCAACCATATTTCCCTTACTCAAAAGTTCGGATATAAGCAAGGACATAAAAACAATAAGAAAGTATCTGGTATTGCCTCAGACAAGGATTTCAGAGAACACAGCCGCACTACAAAGGAATGCGCCTAAAACATATTCTTATCTGCTGTCTCATGCCGCATATCTTGACAGAAGAAAAAGCATCATATACCGGAACAAACCAAGATTCAGCGTTTTTGGGTTAGGCGACTATTCATTTGCGCCATATAAGGTGGTAATATCCTCCTTATACTCAAACTTGAAATTTTCTTTGGTCGAACCGATTGCAGGAAAACCCGTAATGGTGGATGACACATGCTATTTACTCGGATTTGATAATATTGAGTATGCAAGACTCACTCTTTTCATTCTGCAAAGCGAACTTCTCAGAAGTTTCATACGGAATATCAGTTTTATGGACGCAAAGCGTGTCGTAAGCAGAGATATACTTATGAGAATCAATCTCTACAAACTTTCTAAAGCCGTAGACTATTCCGACATAGACATTCCACAAAAGAGTATTGAGGAATATCAAAACTGGCTATATATGCAAACCACTCCAAGTTTGTTTTGTTGCCAAGCAGCAAATAGTTGAAGTACACTACAGACAAAAAAGGAAGTTCTCCGGAATTTCCAATGAGTTATGTTGTCTATCATAAGTAAAAGTTTTAATGCCGACAATGTTTTGCTGATGTTTTTCGACAGATGTTTGCGGAGAGATATATTGAGCAGACTCACAAAAAGCTATCAACATATCGGCAAAGCACAAAATATTCCGTCAATGTGATATATTAAAGCTCAAATAAATTAGCCCCAAAACCAACATTATGCCAACATACTATCGAGAATGACAGACGGCTTGCCTTATTCTAAAGTTTACTCCGAACTGAGGTAGAGCATCTGTATTAGAGATGTTCAGGCTACAGACTCAACTTTGGATTGCCATGTATCTTTGTATGTTAAAAGAAGCGGGCAAGGCTTTTTTCTGTTTCTTTTGTTATATCTTTACGGCTTCAAATACTTATTCAAAAAAAAATAAATGTCTATGCTGTGCATAAATGAAAAATGTTTTGTAGCTCATGTCAAGAGGGGGTACGAAGAAAGAGAAAAGCATATCGTTTCGATGCTTGGGAAAATGAACATTCCTTTCGAGTGGATGTTAGACGGTGATATTCCGGATTTCAATGACGCAACCGATTCCCGCTGGTTCCGTCACAGCCGACTTAAAGATTCGGCTAAATCATGCGCGCTCAAACATCTTCTTATCTATGAAGAAATTATCAAGCGGAAACTTCCCGGCGCGCTGATTCTTGAGGATGACATTACACTTTCGTCGAGCTTTCTCTCTGTCTTTCAACAATCTATGAAAGAGAAAGAGGTTTACGAGGGGGGGGGGAGGGGAAATTTAAAAGTCCCATTTTCATCAGCTACGAGGATACACGCAACCGCTTCGTAGAGCGTTCCCGGCGCGAGAAAGGACGTGTGCTGTATCCCGGTGATCGCGACCGCATGGCCGGCTGTTATTATATCAATGCTGCCGCAGCGAGACTTATATGCGAGAACTATGGAAAGGATGAAAACTCCACTCTTGCAATAGACCTGTTCCACAACAAACTTCTCAAGGACGGACGTTTGCAATACCTTTGGTGTCAGCCAACTGTGGCTACGCAGGGCAGCCACACTGGCAAGTTCGGCTCTGCCATTTATATTAAGTAGATGTTGAAAATTAGTTTATATCAAATTTTCTGTGTATCTTTGT
>JAMPEL010000025.1 GCA_023665185.1 Roseburia sp. | reverse complement strand
TCGGGCATTTTCCTGCATCACTTTCCCAAAAAGACGGCAACCGCCTTTTCAATGCTCCAAAAAACAAAAATGGATTTTGAACCCGAAAAATGACGGTTTTGAGCCTATATTTTCATAACTCGCTGATTATCAATACTTCCTATTTTGTACTCGGCCCTTAGTTTTTGGACTAAAACTGCATGGTTTTTGCTGAAAATATATTTAATTGATTATCAAGTGTTTATCAGTAATTTCCCGAAAACGGACATCGAAAAAGAGCCGGAAACTGTGAGATTTGTTAATTTTTTTGGTTCTTGATAGAGTGACATAATGTCAGCAGCCTTGTTTGGTGTAACAAAAGAAAGCGGATGAAAGACTGAGCCTCCATCCGCTTCCTTTTGTTATGTGTGACTGTTATTGCCTTTGCATGGCTTCACAGCTTAGCCTGTCACTGTTGCCTATCTTCTCCGAGAGCTTTCGCCTTTAGGGGTGATGCCTGCCGGGCGATGAAGTCTCTTTTTTCCGAAACTGTTAGCCACGGCTGTCCTTACACGAGGCTTTGCGCTCACTGCTTCAGCTGCCGGGTCGGCAATGCGGAACGACTCCCAGTCAAATCCGTAGTAATAGTCTGTGTCGTCATAATAAACAACGTTGAACCAGAATGTAGACTCTTCCTCGTAATAATAGCTGGTGTCATACGAATAGTTCCACAGGCGCATTCCGAACTCATTCAGCTCCTGTACGTTGAGCATACCGTAACCCTCCATCTCGTAGTTCGTGTTGCTTGGCTGTACCACACAGTCGTTAGTGGTCTGGTTCCAAGTGAAAATCAATTCACCCTCATTGCCGAAAGGAGCGATCTTGAAACGGGTAGGGTCGAGGTCGCTCTGGTAAAGCGGAAGAACCTCCTCGCCTTCAAAGTACGCGCTGTAGGTATATGTGCCGGTTGCGTACAGTGTCCATGTCTCTTTCACATCCGTGTCCACAAAGTTGAATTTGACAGAGCCGGAAAGTTTGCTGTCTGCGCCCGCAAACGAGACTGCCACAAGTGTATATTGTCCGGTCTCCTCCATCGGGAAGCGCAATTCGCCGCTCTCCCTCAATACTTCAGCCTCGATAGTGCCGTCGATGATTCCGTCGATGGTGCTCTCTGCCAAATCTGCGTCAACCAACGCATACTTCACATATTCCACATCCTTGCCCAATGTGATATAGGTGACGGCATATTTCTTGTCGTTAGTGTCTATGAAGCGTCCAGTATATTCCGGAGTGACAGAATAATCTTTTACCTCTATACCCGGCATGACAATACGGAACAGTCCGTTGATGTTGCCATACCACCAGTATCCGTCGTTCACGGCAAGTCCTGTGAAGTAAACGTATATACTGTTTGTCGGCATGGTGATGATGCCGTCCTCATACTTTCCGAACAATTCCGGATAGTTTTCCTTTACCGATTCGAGTGTGCTGCCATATTCCAGCTCAAGGTCAACCTTTGTCTGGATATAAAGCTGTCCTGAACCCCAGTCTATGCCCATATACTGGGTAGTGAACCATACATGGTCGGGGTCGGTGGCGTCAATCTCCAGATAATAGTTTTGTGAGGCATCCCAGTCGCCCTCCACGTTGTACGGATAATTCTCTCCGTATGGATTTACAAGGCGGAACATGCCCGGCTTCTGCTCGTTTTCTTCGATGAGAACCGCGTATTCCACAGGCTTCTCCTCGTATGTCGTTGCGAAAATATCATCGTAATAAAGTCCGTAGCCTATTTCTTTCCACGATTCCGGCAGACCGATGGAAAACGAGTAAGAGCTGTTTCCGTAAGGAGTAGTGTACGTGTCGTCGTCCAATGTCAGTGTCACATCGGCATACACTCCGTTCTCCAGCTTTGCAGGGTCGTAAGTCACTGTGATTTCCGCAGAAGTCTCACCTTCCGCAAATGTCACACTCTGCGGAAAGGAGAAGAGTTCTGTGTCTGTCTCCACTTTCAACGGTACTGTCACAGCTTTGTCCGTCACAACACGTGACAATGTGATGGAAGTCTTGGTTTCCTTGTCCGATACGGAAATCTGTGCCGGCAGCTCATTGGAGAAGTACACCTGTATTCCTGCCGGAATTTTGGCAGCGTCATATTCGGCTTCTTCCGTACACGAAGTGAGGCCTGCAAGTAGCGGCAGTGTCATCACAACCGTAAGAATCTTATATATTGCTTTCATTATTTCATTCTTTTATGTTCATACATTAATAACACTCACTCGGGTCGGGGTTGTTCCATCCTCTCACACCGCTGTTGTTGTCACCTTCCGAACGCACGATGACGAAGTTCATCCATGCAGGACGGGTGGTGGTGTTCATCTGCGCGTCAGAGGCGAAGTTGGTGCCTGAGTACATTCTTGTCACAGGCTTGTTCAGACGCTTGTAGTCGAAATAGTTGAGTCCCTCGCCCCAGAACTCTATGCGTTTCTGCAAGAAAATCTCGTCTATCACAGCCTCTGCGCCGGAAGCCTTGCACTGGTAATTGCCGTAGCGGTAAGTCTTCATGAAGCTTTCCAGAAGTGTCTTGCCCTCGTCCGCATCACTGTGTGCGGCGGCTTCCGCCTCAATGAAGTACATCTCCTCTATACGCATCAGCGGATATGAGCATGCCGAGCCTACATCGTAAGTGGTAGTGTTGCCTGAACCCGGACGGAATTTGATGCCTGCATATACCGGCATTTTCTCGCCAAGCGACTCGTCGATGTATGGAATCTTGCCGTCCAGCACACTGCCTTCTGGCGCTTTGAAAGAAAGCTTCCGGAAATCGTCGTTGCTTATCTTGTTGTAGATTGCCGCACCGATGCAGTTGTATGGGCCTACACCGCAATATCCGTATGCGGCCTCGTTGCTTGCCCATGCCGTCCAGTTGTTGAGTGCGCTTTGCACCACATAGTCTTCCTTAATCATCCGCGAGCCCCATATCCATGAAGGGGTGGTTATGTCGTTGAAACCGGAAGTGGTGCTCAGCCACTCCTCTTTCGTGGTCGGAGTATAGCTGCTGCCTGTGTCAATAGCCTTGCGGGCATAGTCTTTGGCGTTCTCATAATCCTCAACCCACATATACATGCGCGCTTTCAAGCCGTAGACGGCAGTAAGGTCGGGCAGTGTCTTCTCCTGACGACTTAATAACTTTATGTACTCCTCAGCCTTGTCAAGGTCGGACTTGATGAACTCGAACATTTTCTCGCGTGTGACACGAGGGTTTTTTCTTGCCTCAGCCTCTGTTGTCTTCTCTGTGACAATAGGCACAGTGAGGTTGAGCACATCATTGCCGTAAGCATTGACCGATGATGTACCGTCGTTCTCAAGGAACTCATACATTCTTGCCATGTCGAGATAGACAAATGCACGGAATGCGTATCCTGCGCCCAAATATCCTTTGTATGTGTCGCTGGCAGTTTCCTCATCGATTGCGCCGATGAGTTTGTTGGTTGTCTGCACAAGCTTGTTGTAGTATTGCCATACAAGCTGTGCTGCCACATAATCTTCTGAAAGATACTGGTTGAACTCCCATTCCACATACCAGTCATAGCCGTGGAATGTGACTGCGAAATCCTCTGTCATCACATCCCTGATGTGCATCATTGAGCCATAACCGTAATCGTAGGCATAGGCATAACTCGAGCCGAAAACAGGGGCATAGGCATTCATGTATGCCGGCATACCGTATAGGAGAGCCTCCACTGCTTTTGGCGAAGTCTCCACCTGTTCGCCTGTGGCGCCGTCTGTCGGAAAAACGTCTTCCATACATCCTGTCAGCATTACAGAAGACAAACTACATGCCGCAAGTAATATTTTAGATGATATATTTTTCATTTCCACTTTGTTGTTTTTAGAATGTAATTGTTATACCGCCGGAGATGGAGCGTATAGGAGCGTAATACTGGTTGGTTGTGTATCCGCTGATACTCTGGCGAGGGTCAAATCCCTGACGCTTTGTCCATATCCACACGTTGTCTGCCGACACATATACTCTCACCTTGTCTATACCGGCCATACGTGTGACGGTAGCCGGAAGAGTGTATCCGAAGTTGATGTTCTGAAGGCTCAGGTAAGAGGCGTCAGTAAGGAAACGGTCGGATGTGGCATTCACATAAGTGTCGCCGAATACAAGATACGGGATGTTGGAGCTTGCATTGTCCGGACTCCATGCCTTGAGAAGGTCGGCATGCATTGCCACTCCCTTGTTTGATGAGTAAGGCGAGCCCATGAGCATGGCATAGTCGCTGTCATAACACTGTCCGCCGATTTGGTAAGCGAAGTCTACCGCCAGATCAAATCCTTTGTAGGTGAGCGATGTGCCGAAGCCGCCGTAAATGTCGGGAAGAGCTGTTCCGCAAAGATGGAAACCTGCCTCCGAATAATTGGCTGTTACCTCTTTGCCCACAATCTCGGTCTTTCTGTTGCCATCGGCGTCAAGTACATATTGTCCGTTTGCGTCTGTCACATACTGCGTCTTGTCCTTCCACCAAAGCGACTGTCCAGCATTGGCAATCACCTTGCCGTTGTCGTCGTATATGGTCTCCTTGCATACGCCTGCCCACTGCTTCATGTAGAATGTGTAGAGAGGCACATCCTCGCCATAGAAATACATGCCGGAGGTATAGCCTTGCTTGCCATCCACCTCCAGTGTCTTGCGCTCGCTTGGCAGGTGGGTGATTTTATTCTTGTAGTGGGTGAAGTTCAGGTTCAGGCTCCATGTGAGGTCTTTTGTGCGGATGACATCGCCATTCAAGTCGATTTCAATACCTGAGTTGCGCATGTTGCCCACATTGGCATAATAAGAAGTGTATCCGTAAGATGAAGGCAGAGGGATAGAGAACAGCATGTCAGTGGTCTTGCGATAGAAATACTCCACTGTACCTGACAGACGTCCGCCGAATAAGTCGAAGTCCGCACCGATGTTGAAGTTGCCGTTCTTTTCCCATGTAATCTTGTCATTACCTTTTGTGTCCGGAATGAGAGCCGGATTGCTTGTCGAGTTCGTGATGGTATAAAGGTCTGTGTATCTGAAATTACCGATAGCGTCATTACCTTGCTCTCCATACGACACCTTGAATTTCAGCATATCGACCCAGTCTGCCGCAAACCATGCCTCCTTGTTGATGAGCCATGCCGCGCCTGCCGACCAGAAGTTACCCCATCTGTTTTCCTTCTTGAAGCGTGAGGATGCGTCGCGGCGATAGGAGAAAGAACCAAAATACTTCTCATCGTAATCGTAGCGCACACGTCCGAAATAGCCCTCCGTGTTGTAGTCTGTAGTATAAGAGTTGGCACTGCCGTCAGTCACTGC
The DNA here is from genome assembly GCA_023665185.1 of Roseburia sp. GTDB lineage: Bacteria > Bacteroidota > Bacteroidia > Bacteroidales > Bacteroidaceae > RGIG8745. The sequence goes on along the minus strand of JAMPEL010000025.1, from coordinate 28,112 downwards.
GCCTGCAAGCTCGTTGTTGCTTGGGTCGAACATGTTGCTTTTTGAAGCATCCAGATACGAATACTTGTACTTGTATGCCTCATGACCCAACATGACATCGACATTGTGCTTGCCATACTGGTGTGCCCAGTTGAGCAACTGCTGGTAGTTATAAGTGTATGTGCGGTAATGGCTCTTTGTCACCATACCGTTCATGTCGGCATAGTTTCCGTAATAAGGGTTCGTCACGTTTGTCAATCGGGTCTCGTCAAGGTTTACAGTGTTGGTGGTGGTAAACTTGAAATCTTTAAGGAAACGAATTTCCGCATATCCTATGGCATTGGCAGAGTTGCCCTCGTAAGAGTTCGTGTTAATTATCGATGACTGTATGGCATTGTTCTGCGGCAGATAGAATCGTGTGACTCCCGCATTGCGTCCGTCGCCATAGTCATACATCTTCATGCCGTTGCTGTCAATCATGATGTTTCCATTTCCGTCGCGGATATACACCGGACATATCGGTGCCATGAAAGAGGCCTGTGAGAAGATGTTGCCGGAATCCAAATCAGAGCCGTCCCAGCTCATATAACTGGTCGTGTAGTGCGTGAACGAGAAGTTTCCGCCTATTTTCAACCACGACTTCAACTGTGAGTCGGCTTTCAGACGTCCGTTCAGACGCTCGAAATCAGAGTTGGCAACGATACCCTCGTTCTTCAGATAACCGAATGAGGCATAGAAAGAATTGCCGCCGCTCACATTCGATGCCGTCACGTTGTATTCCTGACGCAGGCTGGTGCGGAACGCCTCGTCCACCCAGTCGTCTGCCATCAGCATGTAGTCCTGACCTTTGTAATTGACCACGTTACCCATCACGGCATTAGGATTGATTTTGCCGTTGTCGCCAATAAGATACTGTCCGAAAGTGTTGTATACATTATATCCGAGTCCGTAATCACCATCGATAAGGTTCTCGCGCGCCCATACATGAGCGTCAGCCTCTGAATAGCCTTTATTCATTCTGAAGTTTTTCAGAGACTTGTAATATGTCTCGTAATATTGTGCCGGATTGTCGATAGTCTTGTAGCGTGAGGTGGCGCGTGAGTTTGCGCCCCATTTAGCGTCCACCGTGATTTTGCCGTTGTCGCCGCTCTTCGCCTTTTTTGTGGTAATCATGATGACACCGTTGGCTCCTCGCGCACCGTACAGTGAGTTGGAAGCCGCGTCTTTCAATACGGTCAGCGACTCAATGTCCTGAGAGTTGATTGTGTTCAGGTCGCCGTCATACGGAGCGCCGTCCATGATGATAAGCGGCGAGTTGCCTGCTACGATGGAGCTGATACCGCGTATGCGGATTGTCGGCGACGACAAACCCGGCTGTCCGGTAGTATTGTACATCTGCACACCCGCACTCTTGCCGTTCAACGCGTCAAGCAGGTTGGACGACTGGTCGTTGGCGATGTCCTCCGCCTTGATGACAGAGGCTGAACCGGTGAACGACTCTTTCGTGGTAGTGCCGTAGGCAACCACAAGCACCTCGTCCACCGAATGGGACTCTGCGTCCATATAAATTCTCAACTTGGGTTTTACTGCGACTTCCAAGTCTTTCATACCGATGTATGAGACACGGAGAGTCTTTGCCGAACTCGGAACCTCGGCAATGGTAAACTGTCCGTCCACATTGGTGGCGTCACCGATGGACGTTCCTTTTACAATGACGGAAGCACCTGCCACCGGCTCGCCTGTCTGACGGTCAAGAACTACACCTGTAACTCTCGTCTGGGCTAATGCCGTGCCTATTGTCATTATCAAACAGGCAAGGAGCAACCATACTCTTTTTGTCATTCTCTCAAACATTTTATAAAATTATTAATTAAAAATATGCTATACTATATATATCTTATGAGGCATTACATTTTGCTTGTATTCTTGGCTTATAAAGATATTATCGTAAGAACATGCGCTTGTAAGCATGTGTTATGTTGGCTGTTTTCTTTCTGTGTATATCCTTTTGTTTTGCGTACAAAAATACGTAAACAAATGTTATGCGCAAAATTTCCGGGTGAATTTTTATTAAAAATATTTCCGAAAGTGACAAAAAATATTTATTATCGTGCTTTGTGTAAGAAAAAACAGGGTTTATACTGACAAAATGAAATGTTAAAACCAGACCCTCGTAGAATCGCTCAAAATGAACCGGACTCAACCTCGGTCGCAAAAACGCGATTCTACGGAGGTTTTTGAAACTTGAAAATCGAGTGGACAAACAGAACAATTTATACTCCCAAAAGATAAATAAAACAAAGCCAAATCAGGTCTCGTTCCCCCAAAAGCCCCCAAAAAGCCATATTTTCAAGGTGCTGAAAATTTATTTCCAAGGCGCACCGATTTTTTGCGCAAGGTGAACAAAATTTATTTTCAAGGCGCACAAAATTTTCAAAGCCCGTTTTTTGGGCTAAAATCGAGTGTTTTCCCAAATTGCCTCCTCTAAAAAATCTCAATCGACTTTTTGATGCTCCGAAAAACAAAAATGGATTTTGGTCTCGAAAAAAGACCATCTTAGGGGCGAATTTTCATAATTCGCTGATTATCAGCACTTCCTATTTTGTGCCTAACCCTTAGTTTTTGGACTAAAACTGCTTCGTTTTCCTCGAAATGTATTTGCTTGATTATCAGTCTTTTATTAATTTGGTGCTCAAAAACGCTCCTCAAATTATGGTGGACAAGCCTCAGTTATGTTAATTTCTCTCGTCTTTTAATATTGACATTATGTCATTTTGAGGGAGAGGGTTTCAATGAGAAATACCAACACATTGATAATTTGGAGAGAGGCAATGCTAATAAGCAATACCACACGCTGATGATTCCAAGCTGTCGGCTCAACCTGTTTCGGGGTATTCTTGTGCCCGCCCCATACGAGGCTGTCTGCCGGATGTGCCAGTGTGTAGGTTGATGGTGGATGTGTACTCCGAAAACCCCGCTTGATTGCCGTTTGGCACAAGCACAAAAAAATCTCAGAGCAGAGTTGTTCCGTCTGAGATTTTTCCATGCCCTTTTTAGGGCAGTCATGTAGATAGTTAAGTCGGTATCTTATAACACAGCTTTCAAGCGTGTGATAAAGTCATCGGCTTCTGCAATTGTCAGGCACAGAGGCGGGAGCAGACGGAGCACATTTGTTCCGCTGCATCCGGTGAAGCAATGCTGCTCGTGGACAAGACGGTTGCGCACTTCTTTATAAGGAATGTCCAGTTCGATGCCAATCATCAGACCGCGTCCGCGGACATCAGTCACATGAGGAAGGTTGGCAGCCTTGAGCTGCTCCATGATATAGTCTCCTACCTTCTCCGCATTTTCCGTCAGTTTTTCCTTCTCGATGATGTCGAGTACGGCGAGCGCGCCGGCACAAGCCAGATGGTTGCCGCCGAAAGTGGTGCCCAGTTGTCCGTAGACAGGCTTGAATTTAGGGGAAATCAGCAAGCCGCTCATAGGGAATCCGTTGGCGATGCCTTTTGCGACAGTGATAAGGTCGGGCTTGACTCCAAGATGCTGGTGGGCGAAGAAACGTCCTGACCGTCCGTATCCGCACTGGATTTCGTCACACACAAGTATGGTGTTGTGCTTCTCGCACAAGGAACTCAGCTCTTGCATGAACTCGGCAGTGGCGATGCGTATGCCGCCCACACCTTGTATGCACTCCACGATGCAGGCGCACACGTCTCCTTTCTCTATTTCCTTTTCCCATGCCGCAATGTCATTCAGCGGGAGGTAGGTGACATGTCCGTTGGCATTGATTGGGGCGATAATCTTCGGATTTGCTGTGGCTTCTACCGCAAGCGAGGTGCGCCCGTGGAAGGCTTTCTCGGCAGACAATACCCGGGTGCGCCCGTTGTAAAAGGACGCGAGTTTCAACGCGTTCTCATTGGCTTCCGCACCGGAGTTGACGAGAAACAGCTGATAGTCCTCATAGCCGCTTGCCTTTCCTAAGCGCACGGCAAGCTCCTGCTGGAGCGGGTTGATGACGGAGTTGCTGTAGAAACCGAGTTTGCCAAGCTGTTTTGTCATTGCCTCCACATAATGCGGGTGGCAGTGTCCGACACTGATGACGGCATGACCGCCGTAGAGGTCGAGATATTCCTGCCCGTGGTTGTCCCACACTTTGCAGCCCTGTCCTTTCTCTATGGCAATGTCGAATAGGGGATATACGTCAAATAATTGCATGATTCTTGTTTTTTGAGGTTAAAAAGCGGACGGTTTCAGGCGGAGTCCTGCTGTCTCGTCAATGCCGAACATAAGGTTCATGTTCTGTACGGCTTGTCCTACCGCGCCTTTGAGCAGGTTGTCGATGGCGCAGGTGATGACTGCCTTGTTGCCGAACTTGTCAATATGGACAAGGGCTTTGTTCGTATTGACCACCTGCTTCAGGTCAATGGCTTTGTCGGAGTAGTGTGTGAAGGCCGCTGTGGCATAGAACGACTTGTACATGTCGGCAAGCTGTTCGCCGGTAGGGTTGGCAGGAGTTCCTTCCTCACCTTCAAACTTGACCACCTCTGTACAGAAGATTCCGCGGGCGAAGTCGCCGCGATAAGGGATGAAGTCGATACTTGCCTCCAAGTGTCCTTGCAGCTCTGTGAGCGACTGACGTATCTCGTGCAGATGCTGGTGGGTGAACACCTTGTACACGCTCATGTTGTTGTTGCGCCATGAGAAGTGTGTGGTGGCGCCGGGCTTCTGTCCCGCTCCTGTCGAGCCGGTAATGGCGTTCACTGCCACATCGTTTGTCAGCAGTCCTGCCTTTGCCAGTGGGAGCAGTCCGAGCTGTATGCAGGTGGCAAAGCAGCCTGGATTGGCGAGATGGCTGCACTGTGCGATTTCCTTTTTATGTATTTCCGGCAGACCATACACATAGTCGTGCGTAGGAGCCGCAATGCGGAAGTCTTGGGCAAGGTCTATGATTTTCACTCCGGCAGGAATGGTGTGTTCCTTGAGGAATGCCTCGCTCTTGCCGTGTCCGAAGCAGAAAAACACCACGTCTGTTTTGTCGAAAGGCATCTCATCGGTGAATACCATGTCTGTCTCGCCAATTAGCCCTTCGTGTACATCCGTGATTTTGTTGCCGGCATTCGAGCCGCTGTTCACAAATACAATCTCCGCTTCCGGATGGTTGAGCAGAAGCCGGACAAGCTCTCCGCCTGTGTATCCGGCTCCGCCAAGTATGCCGATTCTTATCATTGTCTGTATATGTTTGGCTCTTCAGGAATGATGAAGAGCAGGATGATATAAACGATAATTCCTGAGAATGCGGTGAATACGGTCATAAGGGTGTAGATGACGCGTATCACTGTAGGGTCCATACCTAAATAGTTGGCAAGTCCTGCGCAGACTCCGCCAAGCATACGTCCTGTGAGAGGGCGCACGAGTTTTTTGCTGTTTGTATCCATAACTGATATGGTGTGAATGAATTGTTAGCCTTTTGTTGTGACGGTCTGTCGGCCGTACACCCTCTCTTTGTCAGGATGTCGGGTGTTATCTTTCCTCGTCCGGATGGCAAGTGTAGTAGAGGCGGAGCGGAGTGGAAGTGACTTTGATGAAGCCCTTTGCGTCTTCTGCTGTCCAGCCTTTCTGCACTTCGCCGTATTCACCGAACTTGTTCTTCACGAGGTCGTCTGGAGAGTCGACGCCTACTGTCTGGAAGCAGAGCGGACGAAGCTCCAGTGTGACAACACCATTGACATTGCGCTGCGAGCTTGTCAGCATTGCCTCGATGTCCGGCATGACAGGTTCGAGATACTGGCTCTCGTGCAGGAACATGCCATACCAGTTGCTTACCTGGTCTTTCCAGTATTGCTGCCATTTGGACAGCGTATATTTCTCAAGGAAACGGTGTGCGCCGATGATGAGCATAGGGGCAGCGGCTTCAAAACCTACGCGTCCCTTGATGCCTATGATGGTGTCGCCCACATGGCAGTCGCGCCCGATACCGTATGCGGCTCCAATCTCCTCTACTTTCTGTATGGCAAGTATCTTGTCCTCATATTCTACTCCGTTTACAGAGCAAAGCTCTCCATGCTTGAATCCTAATTTCAGAAGCTCAGGACCTTCTTTTGTCGGGTGTTTCAGATAAGCGGATTCAGGAAGTCCCTGATTGGAATCGAGTATCTCGCCACCGCAGATGCTGGTACCCCAGATGCCTACATTATAGCTGTATTTCAGTTTGGCAAAATCTGCGTTGAATCCGTGCGCGTTCAAATAGTCAACCTCTTCCTTGCGGGTCAGGTTCTTGTCGCGTGTGAGCGTGATTATTTCCACTCCCGGTGCCATGACGAGAAATGTCATGTCGAAACGTATCTGGTCGTTGCCGGCGCCTGTAGAGCCGTGTGCGATTGCCGACGCACCGATTTCTTTTGCATATCTTGCTATGGCAATGGCTTGGAATATACGCTCTGAAGACACCGATATGGGATAGCAGTTGTTGCGGAGCACGTTGCCGAAGACCATGTACTTCAGACTCTTCTCATAGTATTCCTGAGTCACATCGAGAGTGACGTACTTGGTAGCTCCCAGTTTGTATGCGTTTTCCTCGTTGGTCTTCAGTTGTTCTGCACTGAAACCGCCTGTGTTGGCACATGCGGCATGAACCTCATAACCCATTTCTTTTGCGAGGTACATCACTGTGTATGATGTGTCAAGGCCGCCGCTGAATGCCACGACGACTTTTTTCTTTGTCTGTTCCATTTTTATGATTCTTTTTTTTAGATTGTCTTACTATTATAATAGGTATTGCGCCATTGTTCCGTTACGGCAGCATAAGGATTGCGTTGTGGGAAGAGAATCTTCCGGATAGGTCGTCTTAATGGAGCCGTCTGCGTCATATATGGCAGAATTTCTACCTTAAATTCATCTTCGCCGCTTTTTGTGCCATTTCCACTACTTCGGGAGGTAGCTGTACCGGAAGCGGCTCGCTTTCATGGTCTTTGGGGTCGAACAGCATGGCCGTGCATATACAGTATTTGCGTTTTGAGCGTGCGAGGACATCGCAGTTAATGCAACACGGATTTTCAGGAGTTCCGCAGCCTGCCCAATATGCGTCGTCTTGTGTCAGTTCCGCAAATGTTACCGGCACATAGCCGAGCGCAGTGTTGATTCTCATTACCGCCATCTGGCTTGTCAGACCGAAAAGCTTGGCTTTAGGCCACCGCAGACGGCTGAGTGTGAAAGCTGTCTGCTTGATGCGGGTGGCAAGATGGTGATTGCGGAACTTCTCGACAACGATAAGTCCTGAGTTCGCCACATACTCTTTGTTGCCCCAACTTTCAATGTAGCAGAATCCTGCAAACTCCTCTTCTTCTCCGGCAAGAGCAATGATTGCTTTGCGCTCGCGCATCTTGGTGGCAAGATATTCATGTGTTCGTGAAGCGATGCCGCTGCCGCGCTTCTTTGCCGAGTCGGTTATTGTGGCAAGGATTATGTCCACATACTTTTCGTGTGAGGCATCGGCGACAACGACCTTTATACCATCATCATATTCCATTTCTTTCCTTTATATATCTTTGCTATTTAAATTAATAGGTATTATTGCTCTAATCTATCGGTATTATCTGTGAGAGGGCTACTTTTACGGCTTCCTTTGAGCATCCTTCCTCAAGTATGACCAATATGGTGTCATCGCCTGCGATAGTGCCCAAAATAGGCTCAATCTCCGCATGGTCAATGTCGGATGCCAGACTGCTTGCATATCCGGGACGTGTCCTGACCACCGCAAGGTTTCCAGAGAAGCGTATGGAGATGAATCCGCTGCGCTTCATTGCCTCCTCCGGCAACTGGCTCTCTCTGATGCGTCTGAACATCGCATGGTCGGGAAGCACATAGTGGGGAATGCCGCCTTTGGATATGGCTTTTGCCACTTTCAACTGTTTGAGGTCGCGTGAAAGAGTGGCTTGTGTCAGTTTGTAGCCCTTGTCAGCAAGTGCGGACAGCAGTTCGTCCTGATTGCTTATTTTCCTGCTCGATATGATAAGTTTTATTGCGTCTAATCGTGAGTCTTTTATTCCCATAATGGTATTGTTATGAAAAAACGTGGCAAATGTAGTGAATAAATTGCATAAACATGCAATTTATATGCATATTTTTTCTTTTTGAAGTGAATATTATGCATAAATTGCATGTCTTGAATATCTCAGAATAGAAAAGAGGCTATAAGATTCGAGCCTTTCTAAGAAGAAATGGCTGTAGTCTTATAACCTCCAAATTTTATCTCGCCCGTCGTTCTGTTTTATCTCACCCATTGCTCGGGGTTGAGCCGTGTGCTTTCTTTTCTCAACTGGAAATGCAACACTGTATTGCCGTTGGCATCCTTGCCCACATTTCCCAATGTTTGTCGGGTCGATACCTTTTGTCCCTTTTTTACGCTTACGGACGAGAGTCCCGAATATACGGAAATGTAGCTTCCGTGTCGGAGCATGACAATGTAGCTTGTGCCGTATTGGAATACTGACGACACCTCTCCGTCGAAGATGGCGCGTGCCGCCGCTCCTTGTTGTCCGCGTATGTCTATTCCCTTGTTGTCGAGTTGTACGTTTCTCAATCCCGACACTGTATATTTGCCATAATGTCCGACAACAGAGTAAGAGCCGGTTACAGGCATAGGGAGTTTTCCCTTGTTGCTTGCGAAATTTGATGAAAGACGCGCATCGCTGCTGTTGTCCGATTTCCAAGCTGCAATTTTCTCGCCTTCTTTGTTGTTCTTCTCCGCCGTGCGCACATCCTTGTCTGCGCGTTCCAGTTCCTTTTTGGCCGCTTTCTTTTCCGCCTCGCTTTTCGCCGCCTTTTGTGCTGCGAGCGCGCGTTCTTTGGCTGCCTTTGCCTCTGCCAGCTTGCGTTCTCTTTCCCTCTTTTCCGCTTCCGCCTTTTTGCGTGCCGCCTCTTCCTTGCGTTTGCGCTCCGCCTCAATCTCCTGTTTGATGATGCGGTCAATCTCGGCATTGAGCGAGGCTTCCTGTTTTTGGTACTCTGTAATTTGACGCTGTACGGTTGTCAGATTCTTGTTCAGGTAATCAATCTTCTTCTGACAACTGTTTTTCAGATTGGTCAGCGCGAGTTTGTTTGCCTCCACCGTTTGCAGGCTTTTCTGCTTCTGTGCTTTTGCGGCAAGCAATTCGTTCTGTTTTTCCTTCACTTCCTGTTGTTTCTCCTTGATGAGGACACCCTGCGCTTTCTGGTATGTGGCATATTCCTGCAGGTACCTCATGCGCCGTATAATCTGCGCGAAGTTGTCGGCAGAGAAAATGAACATCATCTTGTTTTGTACACTGCGGTGCCGTCGCAACCTTATAATGGCACTTGCATAACTTTCCTTTTTGGTTTTAAGCTCTCTTTCCAGTTGCGACAATTCTTTTTGCAAGGTGGATACCAGCCTGTTGAGGCGCGTAATCTCCGCGTTCAGACTATCGATGGATGCTTGCTGCCTGCCTATCCGGTTGTCCAGGATAAGCACACTGTCCAAGTTCGCTTTTATGGAGCGGTTGAGGTTGGCAGCTTGCTGTTGCGACTGTTTCCGCTTGTTTTGAGCTGCTGCCGCCTCCTTTCTCAGTTTTGTCTTCTTGTCTACCACGGTAGTGGCGGCTTTCTTCTTGACTGTAGTCTTCCTCTTGGTCTGTGATGAAGCGGTGGCGACGGTACACAGGCAGAGTAGGATGATGAGTATCCGTTGTTTCATTTAACGAGCATTTTGAGAATCTTTTCAGGCGATGCCTTCTGATATTTTGCCGGGATGCTTGTACGCGCTACCCAGTCGGACGAGTTTTTTATTGACGACAGCTTGAATGCCAGCGATGCCGACTTAGTGCCGGATGTGAACGATAATGTCAGTTCTTTCGGAAACTTGTTGCCTTCAAAATCCGTAAAGTTGCCATAATCGAAACGCATTTGGTAACTTTGGGACTTCGTATCCGTCACTTTCGTCTTGTTCAGTATGCCGGTTTGTTTTTCCGTGTCAAAACTATAAGCCAATATTTTGTCCGTATATCCCATTTCCAAACTGCCGTCGCCATTGTCCTTGTAGGTGAACGCTGATGCTTTCGGCTGTTTGTTTCCCGGTTCAAACACCTCGTTCCAGAACAGCGACTGCAAGGTGTTGAAATCGATGTTCGCTTTCTTCAGAAAATCGACATCCTCGTATGGCACATCAATATACTGCTTGTTGATGCGGTCGATGACAAGCACCTTACTGCGGGTGAATTCCATTCTTCCTACCTCCATCATTCCCAGAATAGGGTCGACAAGAGATACCTGTATGACATCGTCCTTTTTCATTTTCAGTGTGCCGTTTGTGCTCATCGACTTGCTGCCTGACGAGATAGTCACATTGATTTTTGCCGTGATGTCCTTCTCTTTCGAGTCGTTGCTCTTCACCAGACTGAAATACGCATCGGGTGAGAATGCCGACATTTCGGGAATGTTGTTTCCTTTGATTATCCCTTTCTGCGAAGATCCGCACGAGGTCGCCGACAGTATCAGGGCAAGCAGGCTGAGTGGCAATATGTATGATTTGATAGACTGTTTCATGTTTCAGTTGCTGATTAAAGTTTCTGTTTTCTTATTTTCTGTTCCAATGCTTCCGAAGCCTTTCCGCCATTCAGCTCACGGGCTTTCTTCCACCAGTCGACAGCCTGCTCCTTCCGTCCGGCTTTGAAATATATGTCGCCCGCATGTTCCACGATGTTTGCGTCCTCTTTGGTGATGCTGTCGCCGAGCAGCACGAGTGCGCTGTCGATGTACACTTGCGCCTCACTGTATCTTTTCTGCTGGAACAGTATCCATGCGAAGGTGTCGAGATAAGTCGGGTTGTCGCCGCTTTTCTCCAGAGACCTTGCGCTCATTTCCTCCGCTTTCTTGAGGTCGCGTTTGTGGAGCGACAAGTAATAAGCATAGTTGTTCAGCACAAGCGCGTCATCGGGTCTGTAAATCAGGCAAGAGTCGTATGCCTCGAATGCCTTCTCGTCCTCGCCCGCCTCATGGTATAAGTCGCCCAAGATTGAATACAAGTTGGTTAGCAGTGTCACGCTGCTGTTCTCGTCCACATGTGCCAGTCCGCCGCGCAATGCCTCTATGGCAAGCTGTGTGCTGTCTTGCTGGAAATAGGCTATTCCCAGATAATAGTAATACACAGGGTCGTCAGCTCCATACTCGGTGGCAGGTTTGCAGATATGTATGATTCCCATCGTGTCTTCCTCCTGCAAGGCATACGAGAGCAGCTGGTTGCGGGCAAGGTCGTTCTCAGGGTCAATCTCCAACATGTTGTATAGCAACGGTTTGATTTCTGCCTGCGGCATTTTTTTTGTGACCATGTATCTGACGCACAGCTCGGTCATTGCCACATCTGTCTGAGGCGATTCCAGAGCCTTCTCAAACAGACGGAGTATTTTTACGGAGTCGCCGCCGTTCTGTACGTCCTGATACACAAAACTGTTCATGAGCGACAGGCGGGTCTGTTTGTCAAGTTGCGGATTGGACACAAGTTGCTCAAGCTGTTTCTGATAAAGCTCGTTGTCGCCCGTCTTCTCATAATAAGAAGCCAGTGAGAGCATCACATTTATGTTTGCGGGGTCGATGTCGCTCACTTCCTTGTAAATCCTGTAAGCTTGTTCCGGCTTGTCATTGTCAAGATACAAGTCGCCAATCAGCACCTTGTAGCGCAGGTCGTTGGGATATTCCGCCGCAAGGTCGCTCATCTCCTTGAACGCGTTTTTCTCGTCTTTCATCTGCACATAGATTCTGAACTTCTCCATGCTCAGTTGCTCGCTCTTGCCCTCTTTTGTCTCCAGTCGGTTGAGCGTCTTTATCACATTGGCATAATCCTGCTTGTCGTGGTATATGCCCATAAGCATCATCAGCAACTCGCTCTTTTCAGGAAACTGCTCTATCATGCCTTCAAGCACAGGCAGTGCCTCGTCCATGAGGCTTTTGCCCATGTAGAATCTTACAAGCGCGTTCTTGTACCAGTAGTTGTCAGGCTCCAGGGCAACGGCTTGTTCCAGACACTCTCTTGCTTTTGCCTCTTCTTTCAGATAAAGCCAATAGTTCGACAGCTCATAGCAGACGGCTGCCGACTGTGGGTCCATCTCCCGGCAATAGGTCAGCAGGTCGAAAGTGGCGGCATGATTGCCAAGCTGCCGCTGCCTTTGCGCCTCGAAGAATATATAGTCGAACTTGCGCTGCATCTCGTGGCTGAGATGGAGGGTGTCTGCCGGCTCAGTGCTGCGATTGCCGTCTGCCATGCCGTATGTACGTTCCGGGCATATTGCGGCGACAGCCATCAGTAATGTGATGATATATGTTTTCATTATCGTGAAAATTCTGTCTCTTTCCTCGTGCGGTATAGATGATATTCTTTCTCTCTTGCGGTACAGGTTTCCGCTTATTTTGTTCCCGAGTGTCCGAATCCTCCCTCTCCGCGTGTTGTCTCGTCCAGTGTCTCTGCCACAGACCACTCCACGGTCTCGTGTCTCGCCACAACCATCTGGGCGATTCTTTCGCCATCATTGATTGTAAACGGCTCGGTGGAGAGATTGACCAATATGACGCATATCTCACCGCGATAGTCGGCATCAATTGTTCCCGGACTGTTGAGCACTGTGATACCTCTCTTTATAGCAAGTCCGCTTCTCGGGCGCACTTGCGCCTCGTATCCGGCAGGAAGGGCCATGTATAATCCCGTAGGGACCAGTGTGCGTTGCATTGGCGCAAGCACTATCGGCTCGTTGATATTGGCTCTTAAATCCATTCCGGCAGACAGTGTGGTGGAGTAAGCCGGCAACTCGTGATGTGACTTGTTGATTATTTGAATCTTCATCATGTCTTTTCTTTTGTGTGTTGATTGAACATTGCGATACGTTGCCGTGTATGATATGCGGCAAAACGTATATGTCATATTTTCAATACAAAACTAACAAAAAAATGGCAGGTAGTGGGGGTTGATGTACATAAAAAATGAAAAAAGGGGCTTTTCGCATGTTTTTTTGTAGGCAGACGCGGCCGCGTGTCGGTTTTGCCCGTAAAAATACGGTGGCTTTTGTGCCTGTTTCCGGCATGATTTCCATACTGTGCGTAACGGTCCGTCCAATGGGGCTTACCCCGATAGAAGTAGGGGAGAAATGTTTTTTTTCACCGCAAAAGCCTACCTTTGTGGCATGAGGCAAACAGTAAGACATACTATTTATATATGGCAACACAAGGATTGGCCTGAGTTCTGTTGGGACTCGGCGGCTTTGCTTGAGCCATTAAGTCGGCTCAGTCAGTTGCATGGTCTTCTCCATGGGCGGATGTTGATGCAGGGTTTCAATGAGAAAAACAATTCGCAGCTGTCGGTCTTGACTGAAGAGCTGATAAGTTCTTCTGAGATAGAGGGAGTGTCGCTCAATCCCCATTCTGTACGGAGCAGCATTGCCCGGCGGCTTGGCATTGAGGACGATGGGCTGCTTGTGGAAGACCACTATGTAGAGGGATTGGTTGATGTGATGCTTGATGCCGTATGCAACTGCTGCGCACCGTTGACTGATGAGCGGCTGTTTGGATGGCACTCGGCATTGTTTCCATTGGGACGGAGCGGTATGCACAGAATCACTGTGGCAGGCTGGCGGACAGGAGATGAGCCGATGCAGGTGGTATCCGGAGCATTGGGGCATGAGAAAGTGTATTATGAGGCTCCGCCTTCAACTGACGTGCCGGCAGAAATGGCGCGCTTGATAGCGTGGTGCAACACTGCCGGTCATTCCCCGTTCATTATGGCGGCCGTGGCGCACTTGTGGCTTGTGACCATACACCCGTTTGATGACGGCAACGGCCGTATAAGCCGCACGCTTGCCGATATGTTTCTTGCCCGGCTTGATGTGGATTATGGGCGATATTATAGTATGTCGGCTGAAATCAACCGCAACAAGAAATCATATTATGAGATACTTGAGCGGACTCAAAAGGGCGGGCTTGACATTACTGAATGGTTGCTGTGGTTTTTCGGCTGCCTTGAAAATGCTGTTCTCCGCGCGTCCGGCACAATTGAGCGCACACTGCAAAAAGCCGCATATTGGGAGCGTTTCTGTGAAATCGGCATTAATGAGCGGCAGCGTAAGGTCATCAATCGCCTGTGGGATGGCTTTGATGGAAAACTGACATCTTCAAAGTGTGCGAAAATATGCCATTGCTCCCAAGACACGGCTCTTCGCGACATAAATGACCTTATTGCAAAAGGTATGTTGCGCCCTGGCAGCGAAGGCGGGCGCAGTGCTAATTATATCCTTCCGGAGTAGGAACTTATTTTGCTTGCAGCATGTGTCTGAATGTTGCCAAATCTTTCTGAAAAGCTTTAATAAGAAGCTGTTTTGCTGACATTCTGATATGTTAAATTCCGACTCTGTAGAATCGCCTCAAAATGAACCGGACTCCGCCGAGGTTGCAAAAACGCGATTCTACGGAGGTTTTTGGAACTCGAATTTCAAGTGGACAAATAGAACAATTTGCCAGACTAAAAGATATATAAATTCAACCCAAAACACACCCTTTCTCCCCAAAAGTGCCCAAAAAGTCAAAATTACAAGGTGCTGAAAATTTATTTTCAAGGCACACTGATTTTTTGCGCAAGGCGCACAAAATTTATTTTCAAGGTGAACAAAATTTTCAAAGCCCGTTTTTCAGCCCAAAATAGGGCATTTTCCCAACTCACTTTCTCAGAAAGACGGCAACCGCCTTTTTCATGCTCCGAAAAACAAAAATGGATTTTGAACCTGAAAAATGACGGTTTTGAGCACGGATTTTCATAACTTGCTGATTATCAATACATCCTATTTTGTGTCTAACCCTTAGTTTTTGGTCTAAAACTGCATGTTTTTCGCAAAATAGCATCTTGTTGATTATCAGGTATTTACTGACAAGGCTCTGAAAAAAGGGTGTAAGAAGGGTGAGGATGAGCCTTGAAAGTGTTAAAAAAAGCATGCTTTCCGGATTTGACAAAATGTCATAATCGGCAGTTGTAGATTGAGGTGGAAAAACCGGTTTCGGACAGTGTCGGTTCGAGATGTGCGCCAACCGAAGTGTATCCTAAGCATATCGGAAGCGGGGAGACTGTCAGAGCCATGCCGCGATGAGCCTTGAACTCCATGAAGAAGTTGCGGGCAAGGGGCTTCGGGAGCGGATTGCCGTTATTTGTTCTCCAAAAATCGGGTCTTATTTCACGGTGTAGAAGAAAATACGTAACTTTGGCTTGTTCTTAATACATACATGTTTTATTATGACAATGAATTGGGAGAGACTGATCTCAAACAAGCGTCTCGGGCAAGAGGAGTCGCATTATAAGCGTAAGGACGACCGCACGGAGTTTAAGAGGGACTACGACCGGTTAATATTCTCCGCTCCGTTCCGCCGCTTGCAGAACAAGACGCAGGTGTTTCCGCTTCCCGGCAGTGTGTTCGTACATAACAGATTGACACACAGTCTTGAAGTGGCGAGTGTGGGACGCTCGTTGGGCGATGATGTGGCGCGTCGGCTACTTGGGCTGTATCCCGAACTGGCATCGACACACATCAGTGAAATCGGTGATATTGTAAGTGCCGCGTGTCTGGCCCACGACATGGGCAATCCTCCTTTCGGACATTCGGGCGAAAAAGCCATAGCCACTTATTTCTCGGAGGGCAGCGGGCTGAAATATAAGGATATGGTGACGGCAGAGCAATGGCAGGATTTGATACACTATGAGGGAAATGCGAATGCTTTCCGTCTGCTTACCCACCAGTTCACCGGACGGCGGAAAGGCGGTTTTGTCATGACTTACTCTATGCTTGCTTCCATTGTGAAATACCCGTTCCGCTCATCTTTTGCCGGCGACAAGCAGAAATTCGGCTTTTTCCAGAGTGAGGAGGAGACATACAAAAAGATTGCCGGAGAGCTGGGGATTGTGCAGATTGCGGAGGGACGATATGCCCGCCATCCTTTGGTCTATCTGGTGGAGGCGGCTGATGACATTTGCTATGAGATAATGGACATTGAGGATGCCCATAAGCTGAAACTCCTTTCTACGGAGGAGACAAAGGACATTCTGCTTGCGTTCTTCGATGAGGAGCGCAGGGAGCGCATTTGCAGGGTGTTTGATGAGGTGACTGACATCAATGAACAGATTGTATATCTGCGCTCCTGTGTGATAGGCAAGCTGGAAAGCGAGTGTGTGACAACGTTTGTGAATCATGAGAGGCAAATATTGAGCGGCGAGTTTCAAGGTCCTCTCATCAAGAGCATATCACCCTCGGTTTATGAGGCTTACAGCCGGTGTATGTCGCTGTCGGTGAGCAAGATTTACCAGAGCAAGGATGTGGTGGACATTGAACTGGCAGGATACAAGATTATCACTACATTGATAGACTTGTTTGCCACGGCGGCGATGGAGCCGGAGAAAGCCTATTCCAAACTGCTGCTCAGGCGCGTCTCCTCGCAGTATGATGTGCATTCGGAGAATGTATATACCCGCCTTATGGCGGTGCTTGACTTCGTGTCGGGGATGACGGACATTTTTGCACTTGACCTTATCCGTAAAATCAACGGTGAGCGTATTCCTGTGTTGTAGCTCTCTGGATGTGGTGTCCGTGCCGCGCCTGTCAGCATACAGATATGTCTTAGGATATGGGCAGATTGTGCATAATGGCATTAAGGATTGTATATATAACATCAAGCCCCTCAAATCCATTGGATTTGAGGGGCTTGATGTGTTTGTATTGGTGGCGGTATGCTCTGTCCGGTATTTGTCAGTCTTTTTTCTCGCTGAAAATTTTGTTGGCACCGCTTGTAATCTGCACCAGTTCAGGATGTTCTTTTACGAATGTCTCGATGTGGCGGACATATTTTTCGGCAAGAATCTCATCGACAGTGATGAGTATGCCTGTTTCCTCTACATCGCCAAACCCATAGTTGATGGCTGTGCCGAACATCTTCATTGTCGGCGACAGGCTCATGTAGGCATTGACGAGGGGAGGAATGTTGAGTCCGAGGCTGCGCACCTCGTGGTTCAGTATGCGGTAGTCCTCCTTGAAGTCTTCTTTGTTGAAGATTGTGGCAAGCTCCACTGGGTCGTTCTCCAGTTGCAGAGGCTTCATCGGGATGATTAGCTTGTCTTTGTCCTCGAAATGCTTGTTGAGGAAGTAGAGGATCATGTCGCGCCCGCGGCGGTTGTATGAAGGATACATCGTCATCTTTCCGAACAGATACTTTACATTCGGCATGATGACTGTCAGTGCGCCAAGACCGTCCCAAAGGTTGTCCAGCGCGAACAGGGCTTTGGAGCCTGCGCGGGTTGATTGGTATTCCAATGTGACAAACGAACGTCCCAGCTCTATGGTATAGGGCAGGTATTCGGTCATGAACTTCTCGGAGAAGTGGAACATGTGCGAGGTGGCCAATATCGGCTGTCCGTCGTCCCCTATTTTGGCGTCTGTGCCCAAAAGGTATCTGTATCCGCCGATGATTTCCTCTGCCTCAGGGTCCCATACGATAAGCTGCTTGTATGGCTCGTCCATCGTGTCGAACTCATCTAGGTCGAGAGCCTTGCCTGTTCCTCCGCCTGCCGCACGGAAAGCAATCTCGCGCAGTCGGCCTATCTCACGTACCACGTTGGGGGAATCCTGATAGGTGACTATATAGATTTCGTTGTTGCTCTTGTTGGTAAAGCGCAGCCGTTTGGTGTCTGTAAGCTCGGCTTTGAGTATTTCCTTACTTATCGGAGCAATAATTTCTTCTTCCATTTCTTTTTATTTATGTCGTTTGTT
Organism: Roseburia sp.; assembly: GCA_023665185.1. Taxonomy (GTDB): domain Bacteria; phylum Bacteroidota; class Bacteroidia; order Bacteroidales; family Bacteroidaceae; genus RGIG8745. The sequence continues at coordinate 10,338 of JAMPEL010000025.1, read as the reverse complement.
GCTTTGTTCTTGTTAATAGGGGATATGCCTCGGTCAGAGAGTATATACTTTCTCTTTTACCCATTCGGCCCATTCAGCCGCAGTCTTTGATTTGTCGGTGAATGTTTGCCACGGAATAGGTTCCCCGAATGTGACGGTAAAGGATTTGCCCACATTCTTGTACATCTCGTCTACAAGGAAGAGCATGGCTAAGTTGAATTTCAGATTGAGCTTCTTGCACCAGCGGGCTATGTTGTAGAAGCGGTCGGAGTTCTGACCGGAGAAATGTACGGGAATGATGTCGCGCTGATACTCGATGCTTTTGGTGATGAATGTCTTTTTCCATTGCAAATCGCGTATTGTGCCGTCATCTCCGCGTCTGGAGCAAAGGCCGGCAGGGAACATGAGCACATTATTGTCGGATTGGAATGCGGCATCGACCATCTTGGGGAAATTGCGGCTTTGGCTGCCGGTCTTGTTGATGGGGATGCAAAGAGGGGCAAGCCCGTGGAGATTCATAAGTATGTCATTGACCAGATATTTTATCTTGCTGTCGTATTTATGGCAGAGTATGGAGCCGAGTGCCACACCGTCCTCGCCTCCGAGGGGATGGTTGCTGACAATGGTGAAGTATCTTCCTCCCTCGTTTCCGGGAAGTTTGTCAAGACCTTGTACATGAAGTTCCATTTCAAGATAGGATACGCACTCGTCAAGAAAGTCGATGCCCACTTTTCCTTTGGCTCTGCCTGTGAGGAAACTGTTGACCTCGTTTTGGTGCAGAATCTTTTTCAGCCATGAGACAACAAATCCCGGCACGTATTTTGCTTTACTGCCGGCTTTGTCTTTCAGAATCTGGTCTATATCAATAAGAAATTCTTGTTTTTCTGTGTCCATACGAATGAATTATAACGCAAAATTAGTTTATCTTTTCATTATAGCAATACAAAAAGATGAATTTTAGGTCTTCCAATACAAAACTTAACAATATATCTGTGGGTGTGTTGGTTGCCTTTCTGATTTGCTGGATATGCCTGTGTTGTTCTGAATATGTTGGTGTTGTTCATACGCAAAAAGGGGGACGCGCACATGCGCGTCCCCCTTTAATGGCTGACATTATTGTCGTGATGTATTATTTGTTCATGACTTTAGTGCGTTCACCGTTGCACTCTACAATGTAGACTCCCTTTGGAAGGTTTGTGAGATTTGCCTTTCCTGAGCCTGCGGCAACACGTGTGCCGTTGAGTGTATAAACGACATAACCCTTGTTGGCTGAAGGGCGCGCTGCGGCAATTGCATCGATGATTGTTTCTTTGGTGTTGAAATCAACATGAATCAGCATGGCGAATCCAGGTGCCATTTCAAGCTCGATGTCTATATCGAGGTCAAGATCTTCGCCTTCTGCCGTACCGTTGATGCTGACAGGTATGCCGCCATCCTTACAAAGCATTGGTCCCATCCACTGTGCTCCTTCCGGTTCTGTGCCTTCTGTGATGATGATTTCCTGCTCCTTGCTGATATTGATAGTCTGTCCGTCCTCACTTGTAGGCTTGATGTCTGTGACAAGGATGTTGCCGACAAACATGTAGCTGTATTCTCCATCTTCGGAAATGTCGCTGACAAACTTAAAGTTGTCAAGGTTGAGGTTGATTGTTCCGTCCTCATTCTTGCTGATGCCGATGACTTCTTGACTTGCAGGTACTGCGTCACCGTTGATTGTCACGGTCAGAACACCTGTATAGCTGTCAGACAGCAGTTCTGCATAGTTCGGCTCTTGCTCTTTTGTTGTGAAATTAACCGTGATGTCCTGTGCTTCTTCTCCTGCTCCCATTATGATGTGGATATCCAAGTCAAGGTTCTCACCTTCAGCCGTACCATTGACACTTACCGGAATGCCGCCCATCATTGAGAGCATAGGGCCAATCCATTGTACTCCTTCCGGTTCCGTACCTTCTGTGATGATGATTTCCTGCTCCTTGCTGATGTTTATCAGTTGTCCGTCTTCACTTGTTGGTTTGATGTCTGTAATTTGGATATTGCCCACAAACATATAGTTTATGTTGCCCTCGTCATCCATGCCGTTGAACAACTTGAAGTTGTTGAGGCTGAGGTCGATTGTTCCGTCCTCGTTCTTGCTGATGTTGATGAGTTCTTTGCTGGCAGGTGTCTCGTTGCCATCGATGCTGACAGTGAGTGTGCCTGTATAGTTGTCGGAAAGGGCTTCTGCATAGCTTGGTTCCGGTTCCTGTACTTCATCATAGACAAGTTCTATATCATCAATGTAGAGCGAGTCATTGGCAAATCCCTTTCCAGGTATAGCATTTGTGGTCAGATTTACGATGATGTATGCAGGGTTTGTAGCTGTATAGCCTTCTGTAGAGAATGGAATCTCCAGACGCTGCCACTGGTATTTGCCGCTCTCATCTGTGGAAGGCAGGAAGTTTTGCTCGGCATGAGCTACTACATGTGCCGCATTGTCTGTATCTTCGGCAGAGGCCTCAGCTGTTCCGTATTCGATGTAATCATATTCATCGTGTATTGTGGCAGAGATGCGTGCGTATGGCGCATCCTCTGAAATGCCGTTAGGGACAAATTTTACCCATGCCACAATAGCTTTAGGAAGAGCACCGAGTTTCTGACTGAAATTCTCGTCAGAAGTGATGGTCTGGTTGTGGTTTGCTTTGTCTGCGGCACTGGCACTTCCTGCAATGATTCTTCCAAGAGTAAGGTTCGCTTGTGCAGTGGCGATAATAGCGTTGCGTGCCCATATTACAGCACTGTATTTGCCTGTAGAGCCTGGACGCACTTCTTTTGACTGTTCTACTTGCTGTTGTACTACAAAGCTTGATAAAAAAGGGCTTTCAGCAATAGCTCCTCCTGCAGTCTCAAAAGAGTTCCAATTGTCCGGTTCGTGGTTCTTGTCATTTGTCTCTGTCCACAACTCAAAGTCTGAGTTTGGAATTTGTGGCATTTCCTGTGCGTTGGTAATATTGGCAGTGAGTGCTAACGCTGTCAGAGCCATTACTTTGCGTAAATTTTTTACCATAATAATCCTTTCTTTAATGTTTATGTGATTGATTTATGAAGCTTAAAAGAGCTTCTTGTTGATATGTTGTCATTGTGGCGTCGCATCAGAATGTATATCCGAATCCGACAGCTCCATAGATAGGGTACATTGTGAATGTGATAGTTTCCTTGAAATCGCTTTTGAATGTATCGTTCATACCCCAGTCGAGGTGGGCGAATACCATGAAATGCTTGAAACATTGCCAGTCGACTCCTGCCTCTATGCCCCATTGGAAACGGCGCATGTCAGAAGAAAAGTCGTAAGTGGCAGGATTGTCTGCGGGTATTTCTATCTTGCTGCCTATTGGCACCTGCAAGCCTGTTACGGGGTCGGCTTTTAAAGTACGCATATATCCGTCGGCGGCAATTCCGGTAAATTCGCGTTTCATTGCGTAAGAGAAATAGGGACCGATGTTGACAGCCCAGTGCTTGTTGAAGCGGTAGCGTGCGAGGATGGGGATGGTCAGCAGGGAATAGTTTACGTTAGTGCTTTCTTTTCCTGTATAGTTGCCTTCGGTCTGGTCGCCGTCACGCATTAGTTTGGTGTGATAGTTTTCTACTGTCACATCCGTTTCCATGCCCTTGTTCTCACACCGTATTCCTACTTGTACTCCCCAGTTTCTTGTGAGCATCTTTTCTATGTCTACACCGATTCCGAGATTCATTCCCGGGTCGAAACTGTTGATGCTTTTCACTTCTGACGGTACAGGCAGAGGAGTGGTGCCGCCAATATTTAGTCCGGCGCGCATGGTAATCTTATAGCCTTTGTCTGCCAGCCTTCTGATTACACCTGTATTTTCTTTGGGAGTGCCCACGCTTTGTTCTTTCTGTGCCGACAGGCAAAGACAGAAGAACGTCATGGCGATAGTGAAGATATATTTGTTGATATTCATAATGCTTTTTGTTTGTGGTGTGAAGATGCCGGTTTTATTTCTCGCAGATGACTTCAAGCTCGTCTATTTTCAGTGTGGAGCCAATTGCGCCACAGAAAAATGCACCTTGCCGGCTTGATGAGCCGACTACTACGAGGTTGTATCCGTAGCCGCTGATATACTCCGGAACCAACTCCATAGGATACGAGTCGTAATCGAAGTCTGCGGTGAAATACACCCATTCGCCGTTTGTGCCGGCAGCGAGAGTGTCGTTCAGACGTGCTTTCCCCACGATATACGGACTGTCGGGAATAGTATTTCCGTCAAGAACAACCGTATTGCCGTTCTCGTCTTTGTTTCTGTATATGAGCGCGTATATGTCGCATGAGTCTGCTCTGTCTATAATATGCCCGTTGCGGTCTTGGTATTTCTCTCCCGGGGTGTACGACATCCATCCGCGCAGTTGCAGGGGCTTGTTATTGAATGGTACACCGAATCGGGTGCTTGCGCGTGCGTCTTTGAGTGCTGTGCTTACATCAAACTCACCCAAGAATATGTTTCCTGCGGCAAGACGCATGTTCATCATGGCTGCAATTCCGCCAGTGTCCATTGTGGTCAGTTTCACTCCTTTTCCGCCATCCACTCCCTCGCAAGGTGTGGTCGGGTAGTTGTCTGGCGAGTTGTTCACTTTGGATATTCCGTATCCCGGATTACCGCTTGCCCATGACATCTTATAGGTTCCGTCAGTATCGTATTCTTTCCATATATAATAATGTGCGATATTCTTTTTCAGGCTTCCGTCCTCGTTCATGGTGGAGTCGTTCAGCTCGAACCGCTCAAAATGGTATTCTGTAGCCACCTCCTGACAGTTGAATGACAGGGTATAGATGTGATGGCTTTGCTTATTGGCTGACACAACCATGTATTTCTGTCCGCCCTCACTGAAATCGCGGCTGACACCGTTTGCCGGCAGAGTCCATTCGCCGTTTGTATCCTGCATGAATATTTCCGAACCGCTGGTCAATACGAACTGTGGCGCAATATTCTGCATGTCGGCATTGATGTTCACCGGAACTTCCGGTACATCGTTGAATACGCGGAACATTGTGTCTGACTCAACTTTGAGCATATCCGGGTTCGAGAATCTGATATACTGTATGTCTGCCTCGTATGGATTAGACTCGTATGTGTCAAGGTTGAATTCTGATTCTTGACAGCCGCATACAAATAAACCGGTCAATACCAATGGGAATATGACTCTGTGGCGACTATAAAATGAATGGTTGATTTTATTCATGTAATGTCTGTGTTGAGGTTTTGTATGACTGCAAACTGATAGTCTTGTTGTTCGGCTAAGTTCGTGAACTTCTTGATTATAAACCTATGTTGCAGGCTGGCAAAGGTACGAAAAAATACATTTTATAATGAAGAAAAGGTCAAAAAATAGCGGCTTTTGTCTTTGCGCTATGTCAAAATAGAACGTAAAAAGATACGATTTGACAAGTAAACAATCCGTTTGCTTGCCAAATCGTAGCCTTATTTTACAGTAAGAACATTGAATGATAATCTTACGTCAGCTTTCTATGCTTTTCGCTCCGGTGTCAAGTGCCTGTTCGGAAAACCGATACTGTTCCCGCTTATTTGTTTGTCAGTTTGTCCTCGATAACTTCGGTGAGCACATCCTTCATTTCCAGACCGGCAGCCCGTACTTGTTGCGGGATAAAGCTTGTTGCTGTCATTCCCGGTGTGGTGTTTATTTCCAGCAGATTAATCTTGTCTACAATCTCACCGTTTTCTTCTTCGTGCGAAATGATATAGTCAATACGTATGATGCCGGATGCGTCAAGGATGTCGTATATGGCGGAAGTGAGTGCCTGCACACGTTTGGTGGTAGGCTCGCTGAGCCGTGCCGGAGTAATCTCTTCCACCTTGCCGTTGTATTTTGCGTCATAGTCGAAAAACTCGTCCTGACTGACTACTTCTGTTATTGGCAAGACCTGTCCGCCTCCGTTTTTTGTCTTGTAGACACCGTTAGAGATTTCCGTTCCCACGATTTCTTTCTCTATTACCACTTCCGGACTTTCGTGCATGGCTTTTTCTATCGCAGGCTGTATGTCGTCAGCAGTCTTGCACTTTGTCACTCCGAAACTGGAACCGCCCTCGTTGGGCTTGATGAAGCATGGGAGTCCCACGCGGCTTATGACATCCTCGTTGCTCACAGTCTTGCCTTTACGCACAAGCATGGACTCTGCGATACGCACTCCGAAACCTTTCAGATATTGGTTGAGAGTGAATTTGTTGAACGTAATTGCCTCAAACAATATGTCGCCTGTGGAGTAGGGGATATGCAGCAGGTCGAAATATCCTTGCAGGATGCCGTTCTCTCCCGGTGTGCCGTGGATGGTGATGTAGGCAAAGTCGGGGATGATGGTTTGCCCGTCGGCTTCAAATGAAAAATTATGACGGTTGACGCTTGCGCGCGTTCCGTTCTCAAGATGTGCCTCCCATGTCAGCCCTGTGATTTCTATGATATAAACGTTGAATTTCTCTCGGTCAATCCATGAGTAGATGCCTTTTGCGCTGCGGAGCGATACATCGTGCTCCGAGGAGTCTCCTCCGGCAATGATGGCTACAGTCTTTTTCATTTTCTTTCTTCTGTTTCTTTATTATGCGTTTATGTTATTGTCTTACAGAAATGTCAGTCCGTGTATATCTCTCTGTTGGATATATAGTTCTCCCATTTCTTGATAAGCATCGTCATGTCTTCCGGCAGTTCGGAAGAGAACATCATTTCTTTTCCCGTGCGTGGGTGTACGAAACCGAGGGTGCGTGCGTGGAGCGCCTGACGCGGGCAAAGCTTAAAGCAGTTTTCCACGAATTGCTTGTACTTTGAGAACTGCGTTCCACGAAGAATCTGGTCGCCTCCGTACCTTTCGTCATTAAACAGCGTGTGCCCGATGTGCTTCATGTGTACACGTATCTGGTGTGTGCGTCCTGTTTCGAGTACGCATTTTACAAGGGTGACATAGCCGAGACGCTCCAGCGTATAATAATGTGTGACAGCATGTTTGCCTATCTCACTGTCGCTTGGGAATACAGCCATCTGCATCCTGTCTTTAGGATTGCGTGCGATATTTCCCTCTATCCGTCCCTCGTTCTCCTCAATGTTGCCCCATACAAGAGCGTTATATTCGCGCTTGGTTGTCTTGTTGAAGAATTGCAATCCCAAGTCTGTCTTTGCCGAAGCGGTCTTTGCAATGACAAGCAAACCGCTTGTGTCCTTGTCGATGCGGTGTACAAGTCCTATCTCTGGATTGTTTATGTCGAAGTTAGGGTCGTCTTTCAGATGCCACGCAATGGCATTGAGCAGTGTGCCGTGCCAGTTGCCGAACCCCGGATGGACAACCAGTCCGGCTTGCTTGTTTACGACTAACAGATCCTCGTCCTCATAGACCACTTCGATAGGAATGTCCTCCGGTGTAATCTCGTTGTCGTAGTGAGGGCGGTCGAGCATAATCTTGATGATGTCGCCCGGCTTCACCTTGTAGCTGCGCTTGACAGGCTTGTCGTTTGCCATGATGAACCCGGCGTCGGCGGCTTTTTGGATTCTGTTTCTCGATATGCCAGAAAGATGTACGATGAGAAATTTGTCCACTCTCATCATTTTCTGTTTCTTGTCGGCAAGAATGCGGTAGTGCTCATAAAGTTGTGAGCACTCATCCTCATCGTCCGCTTCCGTGTCAATAAATTCAGTATCCGGCATAAGTTCGTCTTCTGCCGTTTGTATGTCGTAATCTGGATTTTCCAATGTGATAATGTTTTTAGGGTAAGAAGTCCAAGCTGCAAGTCCTGCGGCTTGCCTCATGCTGTTTCTGTTCTGAAAAAGAGGTCGTGCTGTAAGTTAAAGGTCAATGTCGAAGTCAATGTCCGTGTCGTCTATGAAAGACGTGTCCACTGCCAATGTGTCTTCCGTTTCTCCTGCTCCGGCCACGATGGTAAGGGCGCGGTCGCGTGACACCATCTCTCCGGCATAAACTTCGCGCATCCCCTGTTTTATTCCGATTACAAAATCCTTTGGCTCGCCATCAATCCACATTGTTGGGGTCAGTCTGAACCCCAATGCCTTGAGCTGGGCCTCGGCCTCGCGCAGTGAGCTGTTGTTGGCAAGGTCCGGCATTTTAACCATTGGCTCGCCGTTGAGGTTGATGGTCAGGTAGACTACCCGCCCGCTTTTCACCTCGCAGCCCGATTTCGGGGTTTGCTCAAGGACCACTCCCGGTGCCGCGCTGCCCGAATAGGTGGAGTCGGATACGATTCCTGTCAGACCGCGCTCTTTCAGAAGCTCAATGGCGGCCTCGGGTCTTTGTCCTGTGATTTCAGGCACCTCAATCTTCTCTCCGTGGTGTGTGTATATACCGAGCGCATAGAACGTGCCGAAAGGAACTGCCACCAGTACGGCTGCCATCAGCGCAATGTTCAGCCAGAAAGCGGCTCCGGTCTTTCCTGTAAAATATGTCTTTAATCCCATAATATATATAGTCTTGGTTTTTATCGCCCCAAAGGTACACAAAAAAAGCAGAAGTCCTGTTCAAAACTTCTGCTTTCATATAGCTTTTTTGTTTTATTGTCCGTAGTCGCTCTTTTCGGTTTAGGCTTTTGTACGGACTCCTCCGCTTCGGGAGTCTTTTTCGAGAGAGCTTATTTGCCGTGGTGCTCGCTTGATACAGTAAGCTGCTTGCGGCCCTTTCTGCGGCGTGCTGCCAAAACTCGGCGTCCGTTTGCTGTAGACATGCGCTCACGGAATCCATGCTTGTTTACTCTCTTCCTGTTGTGAGGTTGAAATGTTCTTTTCATTTTTGTTCTATTTTTTAAGTTATTGTTTTGCTTTACCGATTGTTATTTCCGCTTTTCATCAGCTCTTACACACCGCAAACGAGGCTCAAACTTTTATGTCAAGCCCGTAAAAATGCCAAATAAGCCAATTCAGCGTGCAAAAGTAGTGATTTTTTTATAATTCCCCCAAAGTTTATTGTGATTTTACATGTCTTTTTTTGCCATTTTATGAAAAACACCTACTTTTGCAATTGTTTTGGTACTTTTAAGTGAGAAAATAATTATATAAACTTTATAAATAGAATTTTAGCTATATGTTAGCAGGAGACATCAAGAAAAACGTATGTTTGCGTATTGACGGCAGAATTTATGTGGTAATCGACTTTTTGCACGTTAAGCCGGGTAAGGGAAATACAGTGATGAGAACAAAGCTTCGTGACGTGGCTGACGGACGTGTGCTTGAGCGTACATGGATTGTCAGTGCGAAGCTCGAGGAAGTACAGGTTGACCACCGTCAGTTCCAGTTCCTCTATAAGGAGGGCGAGGACCTTGTGTTCATGAACAATGACACTTTCGAGCAGGTGAATATCCCGCGTGAGGTTATCACTGGTGTTGATTTCCTTAAAGAGGGCGACACTATCATGGCTTCGATTGACGCGTCTTCAGATACAATTCTTACAGGTGAGGTGCCTGTGAAGGTTGTGTTGAAGGTTACTTATACTGAGCCGGGACTTAAGGGCGACACTGCTACAAACGCTACAAAGCCTGCTACTGTTGAGACTGGTGCTGAAATCCGTGTTCCTCTTTTCATCAACGAGGGCGATTTGATTGAGATTGACACTCGTGACGGTTCATACGTAACTCGTAAGTAATCGGAACATTACGTTATTTTTATCATAAAAGCCATGCCGCGACTTTCTGTAAAGTTCAGGCATGGCTTTTTTTGTGGCTCATCCGACATTTCGAGTGATTTATCTTGTTTTTATAGAGTTGGGCCTTGATGTAGGCGATGTTTTGCTGGTGAATCTGACAGGCTGCTTATTTTGTAAATATGCTCTTACAGAGTTTTTGATATATCCAGACAGGATTATTGACTTTTTGCAAGCGTGTTTTTGGTGTGTTCTGACAGACTCCTCCGTCACTTCGTGACACCTCCCCTAACTTAGGGGAGGAACTATATACCTTGTCAATCAATACGTTAGTTTCTCCGAGAACATGGTAACCAGACTCCTCCCCTAAGTTAGGGGAGGTGGCGCGTAGCGACGGAGGAGTCTGTCAAAAATACCGTTAAAACATTATAATCTCCGACAATTTGATATGTTAAACCCCGCCTCCGTAGAATCGCCTCAAAATGAACCGAACTTTACCTCGGTTGCAAAAACGCGATTCTACGGAGGCTTTTGAAACTTGAAAACCAAGTGGACAAACAGGACAATTCACCCGACTAAAAGACATAGAATCTTAACCCCAAACACACCTTTTCCATCCAAAAGCCCAGTAAAACCCAAAATTACAAGGTGCTGAAAATTTATTTCTAAGGCACACTGATTTTTTTCGCAAGGTGAACAAAATTTATTTTCAAGGCGCACAA
>JAMPEL010000024.1 GCA_023665185.1 Roseburia sp. | reverse complement strand
GGCAAATCATCAGATGAAGGGTATGGGGACGCTGTATTCGCCACAACGGAAGCCATAAGCAAGCCCACACTGTCGTCCTGTGTGTTGGGCGACACGACTGCCACTACTATAAAAGTATCGGCGCGCATACTTTCGGAAGGCACTTCAAGTGTCTCTGGATACGGCTTCGTTTATAGTGTAGAGAGCAGCAATCCCAATATAGACAACCATAAAAAGCTCAATGCGACAAAGGACAACAATGGTAATATGACTGCCATATTGACGAATATTACCCCGAATGCAATCCACTATATATGCGCGTATGCCCAAAACGAGGCGGGATGTGGATACGGAGAGGTCATTCAATATTTTCCCGTATCGCATCCTACAGTTTCTTCCCTGTCAGTCACGGAAATTACGGAGGTAAGCGCAAGGGTTTCCGGCAGCTGTACGTCTGCGGGAAACGGTACACTGAAATCCAAAGGTTTCTGTTGGAGCGCAACGAATGCAGAGCCTACCGTGAACGACAGCAGGCACGAGGTGAATGGTAATGGGACTTACTTCACAACCGTCCTTTCCGGTCTTTCCTCCGGACAGAAGTATTACGTAAGGTTCTATGCGGAGAACGAGGCTGGAATGTCGTATGGAAACGTGGTGGAGTTCACCACATTGTCAGCAGCTCATGCTCCCACAGTTTCTACGGCGTCGGTTACAGAAATCACTGAGACGAGCGCGAAGTTAGGCGGGACTATTACCTCTGACGGTGGCAAGTCCGTTACTTCCAAAGGCTTCTGTTGGAGCGCAACGAATGCAGAGCCTACCGTGAACGACAGCAGGCACGAGGTGAATGGTAATGGGACTTACTTCACAACCGTCCTTTCCGGTCTTTCCTCCGGACAGAAGTATTACGTAAGATTCTATGCGGAGAACGAGGCTGGAATATCGTATGGAAACGTGGTGGAGTTCGCTACCGTCAAGAGAACAGTGACAACACTTGGTGTGACTGTAAATGGAGTGCCAATGAGCGACACCAATGATTACACACTGAAACTGACCTTGGATGACTTCAGAACTGTTGTTCCCGGTGACTTAGAGGCGCATGTGTATGCAATGGAACCTGAAGTATTCGTTTCTTCCTCTGTCGCACAAACAGTATTTGTCACGGCAGAAGACCTTGACAGAATAGAAGGCAAGACAGTAGAAGGCAACGCGCAGATTTGCTTTGGCGGTCAATGCGAGCCTTTAGAGGCAAGAAATGACTACACGGTTACAAAAAACAAATATATGGCAGCCGGTTCTTCTCTTGATACAGAGACTCACATTAGCTTTGGCTCTGTATTGTTCTTTGACGGAGAGATATTTGATGGCAAGATTCCAACATTTCCCGTAGTTCGCCGCATCAGACTGACAGTAAAGGCAGGGAGCGAAGTTTTCTCCTTTGTGCTTACTTTTGTTTGTGACCCGGATAATGTATATTGAGTGCTTTGGACGAATCGTTATTATGTCAATGAACATTGTATTCTCTTTATTCCCTGATTCACATAAAGGTTAGTCGGCATACAGTTCATTCAGGACAAAAATTCTGTGAGACTGCAAAATAAAAGTGCCGCCGCATTATTCAGCATATATAATCTGAATAATGCGGCGGCACTTTTATTATGTGTGTTCTTTAGGCTTGCTTATCTTCTTGGACCTCTGCCCGGGCCTCCGCCAGGTCCGCCCATGCCTTCCTGATTTGTGCCCATTACATTCTTTCCTCCGAAAATGTTCAGTTTGTAGATGGCGCGTACCATTCCGTATTGGTAGATTGCGTTATACCGTGTGTCGCTGCTCTGCATGGCAGTGATGGTACGGCTTATGTTACTGCGCTCTTTCAGAATGTCGTTCACTTCAAGCGACAAGGTCAGTGCCTTTCCTTTCAGGAACGAGTGGGATATTTGCGCGTTCCATATCAGCTCATTGGTGTTCATAGAAGATTGGCTGTATCCTCGGCGGCTGTTTTCCGCAATGTCTGTCACGATGCGTGTGCCCCACGGAAGGGTGATGTTTATTTCAGCTCCGTAAGTAAACTGGTAGGTGTCCAAGTCGCTGTTCTCCACCACATTGTTCCGTGAATGGTCGTAGTCGATACTTCCGTTCAGCGATGCCTCAAACCAGTCATTGCGATAACCAATCTCCATACGTTCAGCCAATGTCAGTTTGCGTGTTTTCGACTTGTTTTCCGTGTACTGCTGCGGGTCGAGGTAGCTGACCTGATTGTCATATCCCAGACGGGTGAATGTGTTCAATGTGAAGTTCTTGTTCTTGTCCAAAGCCGTATTGAATCCGTACATACCTCCGGCAGACCAGTTGCCGTTGATGTTCATCGGCATAGTGGTTCTTACACCGGTTGCCTCGTTATACGACACCATGTTTGCCACGCTGTTTTGTGTCATGTTGAAATATACATGTGAGAACATGCCTTGCTGGCGGTCTGCATTGTAGGTGTTGTAGAACGCTCTGAAGTTGCTTGCAAAAGACGGTTTCAATCCCGGATTACCCTTGCGGATGTTCAGCGGGTCGGAGTCATCTGTAATATCAAGAAGGTTTGTCATGCTTGGTTGGCTTGTCCTGCCTCGATAAGTGAATCTCAGCTGGCTTGTCTTGGAGAACTTGTATCGGTAGTCGAGGGTAGGGGTGAAGTTGAACACCTTTCTTTCCACTTCAGGATATTCCTTTCCCATGTACTTGTAGTCGAGTTTTGACATCTGTGGCAATGCGTCCACTCCGACATTGAAGTTATAGTTGTCGCGGACTACACGCAACATCAATGAGATGGTGTGGTTGTAGTTGTTGTATTCCGAGAACTGGCTCAGTTTCTCGTCAGGATTCGCTGCGTATGCAGGATTGCTGACAGATTGTGAGAGCATGTAATCGACAATGGCAGGAATGTCATATCTGTTTGTCATCAGCGCGTTGTTCAGTTCTGTGTATGCCACCGCATCATATACAAATGCCTGTCGGTCGTTCTTTGTATAGCTGTAGTTGAATTTGTAGCTGAACTGTAAGTAAGTCTTTTTGGCGATAGGCTCGCTGTATGTCAGTTGCACGCTGTAGTTGCTGCTTCTTCCTGGAGTGGTGTAATATCTGTTGTTCACGTCATTGGTTCTGCCCGATTCCTGTGAATAGGCAACTTGTGACGCTGACAGCTGTTTGCTGTCGCTGCCGCTGAGTCCTCCTGTGGCACGCAAGGTAATGTTGCGTCCTTCATCGTTCAGTCGGCGGTTCAATTGCAGCTCTCCATTGACGGAGCGGCTGTTGCTGTATGTCTGTTGGCGGCTTCGGTTAGTGTTGACCACTATGTCCAGAATGTTGTCCATCATGGTCTTTACGTCATCTTCGTCTTTAATTTCACCGTTGTATCCCTCAAACTCTTCTACGTCAGCCAGCGGATTGTCGGAATAGTTGTTTGGATCTTCATTGAATGTGGCCGAGGTACTGTTTGAGAAACCTCTGTTGCGCGTATAACTTCCGCTTGGGCGGAAAATGATGTTGGTCATGGTGTCGGGCTTCCATTCCATTCTGAAATTGGCATTGACACCGGAGTTGCTGCCGAGGCTGTGGCTGAGGCTGTTGTTGAATGCGCCGGTGGAAGTGACGAAGTTCTGTGTGGACGATTCGGTTCTGGCATCGCTTCCGTCATATCTGTAGCGCACGCTTCCGCCTGTCTCCAGTTTGTCTGTCTCTGTGGCGAAGTTGAAACCTATGGTCTTGCTTGAGTTGAGTCCGTTGCGCCGTCCCCACCAGCCGCGTCCGCCGCCACCGCCAAAACCCTGGTCGTTGGTGTTGTTTGCCGAGCCTACGAGTGAGAAACTTGCGTGATCCGTGAATCTGTTCACCATCATGCGCTCACTGTATCTGTGCTCCGTTCCGGCACCCAAGTCGAAGTTGCCAATCCATCCGTGCTTCATGTCTTTCTTTACAGTGAGGTCGATGACTGTTTCCTCCTCACCGTCGTCAATACCTGTGACACGCGCCAAGTCGCTCTTTCTGTCATACGACTTTATCTTCTCAATCATCTCAGTCGGTATGTTCTTCATGGCAGTCTTGGTGTCGTTAAGGAAAAACTCCTTTCCGTCTAACAGGATTTTGGTGACAGTCTTTCCGTTTATCGTGATATTGCCATCATCATCCACCTGTGCGCCGGGCAGTTTCTTCACGAGTTCCTCAAGGGCGGAGCCTGCTGCCATCTTGTATGCGGCGGCATTGTATACAAGCGAGTCGCCCGATACGGATACTTTTGCCGCGTTTCCGTAAATCTTTGCTTCTTTGAGCATTACGGCATCCGACATCAGGGTGATGTATCCCATGTCTACATTCTTTGATTTTCCTTTTGTCAAATCAAGGTCTACGACTTTGTTCTGGTATCCCACAAACGATATTTTCAGCGCGTAGCGTCCTTTTTTGACGTTCTGCATACTGAATTTTCCCGACATGTCTGTGGCTGCTCCGGCCACGAATGAGCTGTCGGGGAGGGACAATACCTGTACTGTGGCTGATACTACTGCCTCATTGGTCTCTTTTTCAATAACAGTTCCTGACACGGCATATTTTGTCTGTGCCAGAACATTGCCGGCACCTAATGCGGTGAGAAACACTGCTGTCAAAAAAATCTTCATTATTCTTTGTCTCTTTTATTGTTTATTTCACTTTGAACATAAAAAATGCCGTGTGCAACGTTCACGCGGCATAAATGCGACTACAAATTTACGAAAAAGTTTAACTATATACCGACTTTTTTACTCTTTAATATATAGTATAGGTTTTATTATGATTTTCAGCCGCTTGATTTCCTCCTTTTGTGAGAAGACAATCCTGTTCCTGCTTTTGAGTATGGAATGATGCGGCGGCAAGTATGGAGCGAAATGGTGGAGGGACTGACGCAATACAGTGGGTAAATCACAAACACATTCTTAAACTTGCATTTGATTTTTGGACAGTCAGAAAACTTGTAGTAGATTTGTATTGAGAAATCCGGCGGATTCAATCCGACGGTTAGAGAAATAGAGTTTTTATTATCATTATATAGTCACATAACAATGGAAACAATTATAATCGGTGTTGCCGGAGGTACAGGCTCCGGAAAGTCTACGTTCACCAATCGCTTGAAAAAGGCTTTTGGCGACAATATATCCGTCGTGTATCATGACAATTATTACAAAAGCAGCGACGGCATTCCTTTCGAGATTCGCAAGAATATCAACTATGACCATCCTGACGCTTTTGAGACATCGCTGTTGCTGAAGCATCTGAAAATGTTGAAGGAGGGGCAGGCGATAGACTGTCCTGTATATGATTACACGGTACACAACCGTTCCGAGCAGGTTGTTCATGTAGAGGCGCGTAAGGTGATTATAGTGGAGGGGATTCTTGTGTTGCAAAATGAGGAGCTACGCTCTTTGTTCGACATAAAAGTGTTTGTGGAGGCTGATGCCGACGAGCGTATTATGCGCCGTGCCATTCGTGACATGAGGGAGCGTGGTCGTGACCTTGACGGCATATTCAAGCAGTATGTGACCACGGTCAAGCCTATGCACAACATGTATGTGGAGCCGACGAAAGTGCTGGCTGACATTGTGATAAACAGCGCGTTCAATGATGTGGCATTCGATATTGTGGCAAACAAGATTACTCAGGTTCTGACAAGATAAATTTGCCGGATGCGGGTGAAGATAATGGCAGGCAGATGGGATTTGGAACATATTAGTTTCATACCGTCTGCCTGCCACTTTTTTGTCCGGTAAGATTGTTGTAGCGGATCGCGTAGTCAGAGGTCGTTTCTTCCGACCGACATGCAGAATATGGCAATTATTTGACATTTTGTCAGTTGATAAAAGACCTCTGTTTTTAACATTCTCGACACCCTCTTTGGGCTTTGAACGTGCTTAGTTTGAAACACATAGGGCGCAAACTGCTGATTATCAGTTGGATGCTATTTTCGCGGAAATGTAGCAGTTTTAGACCAAAAACTAAGGGCTGGATACAAAATAGGATGTGTTGATAATCAGTTGGTTATGAGATTTTTTGTCTTAAAATAGTCTTTTTTCAGGTTCAAAATCCATTTTTGTTTTTCGGGCCATTGAAAAGCCGCTTGTCGTCTTTTTGAGGGAATGATTTTGGAAAATGCCCGATTTTGGGCCGAAAAACGGGCTTTGAAAATTTTGTGCGCCTTGAAAATAAATTTCGTTCACCTTGCGCAAGAAATCAGTGTGCCTTGTAAATAAATTTTCAGCACCTTGTAATTTTGGGGTTTTGTACAGTTTTGGGTGGGCGAAGCCCGATTTTGCTTGAATTTATATATCTTTAAGTCGTGCGAATTGTTCTATTTGTTTACTTGAATTTCGGGAGTTTGAAACCTCTGTAGAATCGCGTTTTTGCAACCTCGGTGGAGTTTGGTTGATTTCAGGGCGATTCTACGGAGCTTGGATTTAACATATCAAATAGATATTGAAATGAGTAAATTCTTGATATATTGATAGCCTGTCGGGATGAGGGCTTATTGTCATTTGTGAAGATATAACCTACAAACACACCGCGATGAATAGTCGGTTGTTAGTGTACGTTAAATCAGAAAATAGAATAATCCCAAATGCCTATTGGATAGATTTTCACTATATTTCTCATTGTGTTCAATTGAAATATTCCGGATTATTTGTATTTTTGCGCTGCAAATCTACGCCGAAGACGAATTTATTTGTCGGTTGGGTGGGTTTTAAGACATTATTAAAAGCGTTTACTGCGCTTATTCTTGGCTGCTAAGAACTTCGCAACCTCTTATGAAATAGTCGAGAATGAGGCAACGGTAGATGTCTTCGGGTATGATGAAAGTACCCATTGGGAGAGTTGTGCCTTGCTGGTACATCTCCCCTTTGGCATAATTATATCATACGGCGTAGGCTCTGCGTTGCTCGTTCTACTATTTCGGGCAATGCGAAGGCCTTTAGCAGCGGGACGGGTAACAGTACGGATCCTGCGCTTTTTTAGTATAAATATGTCCATAGAGGATCATGGACACATTTGTATAAGACTATAATGAAACAGTCATTTGCATTTTGTATTACCGCAGTCATAATTTTATTATGCACGTCAATTATGATTCTTTCTTGTGATAGGGATGTCAATTCTATAGATGATCCGCATTTTGCTGCCGATGGTGCGCCCCTTGACACCTCTATTACAAAATTCACTCCAAAACGGCCCGAATCCGTCAAGCTATATGTTGAGACCTCGGGTAGTATGAACGGTTTCTTTCGCGCCAATAAAGCAAACAAGTTTAAGGAAACAGTGTGGTCTGTATTCTCAGGTCTTGCACAGATAAGTGACAATGTTGTTTATCCTATGTCAAATGGTGGTGACATTGATTCGCCGGTCACTATGACTGATTTCCGCAAGCGCATGAATGCAGGCGAGTTTGTGTCTAACACTTCAACGCATATCCCTATTATGCTTCGTAATATCATTCAAAATATCGACACTGCTAAGAAAGAAGTTGCTGTTCTTGTATCCGACATGAAATATAGCCCTATGGGTAAATCTGCCGCTCCCGAACTTAGCCAATATCAAGAAGAAATCCGTAATGTTATCGGAAATCATCCCCATATCTCCCTTTCTTTTATCTGTGCCATTTCTGAATTTCTTGCACCCAACGGTTCAATTGTTCAAGAAAATTCGCCGTACTATTTCATTATTATTGGCAAGGCTGAAAATGTAGCGGCTATGCGCAATGACATTGCCCGTTGGTGTGAAGGTAAAAATTCATACGTTGAGTCAGGTGATATGTGTATGACATACCAAACTCCCGACTACACTATCGAGGAAGTCAAGAACGGTATGAAACATAATGGGTATCCTAATAATGTAATCACTACTTTTGACCGAGACGTAAGCGACACTTGTTCGTTCATTGTTCGTATCAACATGAACGCATATCCCTGGGGAGTGGTTCGTGCGGATGTGCTAAAAGATTTTTTTAATGCCAAAGCTGTTAATGGTTCTTCTGTCAAATTCGAGCTTCTCAATACACCCGAACATCTTGTCGATAATCATGCGTACAAACATGAATTTGAGCGTTGTTCTTATGCCGATTTCCTCGTGAAACTCTATGATGTTGCTCTCGATGACGAAGTAATCGAATGGACTTTTACCAATCCTCATTTTGGTGTCCGCTATACTACGGACTTCTACGATATGATAACTACAGAGGACGAGAACGACCTTTCAGGAACATTCTCGTTCAATAAGTTCCTTGAAGGATGCTTCAATGCCCGCCTTAATACATACAATGAGGAACCTGTTCGTGTCCTTGTTTCTTCTGCAGATAATTAATATTTTATACTTATGAACCTCATAAATATCTTCTTCCTATTACCCTCAAAGGGTAAATTTCTACAAGGATTTGCCAACGATGAGCAATTGAAAAAGCATGCGAATGATGTTTGGCAACAGCTCGATGACTGGTCATTCATACTCTTTATTGTAGGCATCGTTAGTGGTGTCGCATTGGCGGTCTTGTATTACACCATTTACAATAACAAGTCAGGACGGCACTACCGGATTAGACACTGGATTGGAGGACTACTATTATCTATTGTTTTGACGTTGATAGGTACTCTTATTATTGAATATGGTGTTATCAAAACACCACTTCAATCCGGTTTAACCTCTCTGTATTGGCGGTGTGTTGCCAATAATGCACTTTATAGCTTTGTTCTCTATATCGTAATCTCACTCGTTTGGTGCAACTTCCTTACTACCAACGCCTATAAATTTCTGAAATTTTCGAAACTATGAAAAAAGTATTTGTTTTCTGTATCGGAGGAACAGGTCTCCGTGTTATGAAGTCCATTACCATGCTTCTTGCGGCAGGAATGGATGCTAAGGGATTTGCCATTGTTCCTGTGTTGATTGACCCGCACATGGACTTGGAGGAAAAGCGTAATCTTCAAAGTCTCATAAATGAATACGAGACAATCTATAATAGTATCATTATGGGCGACGGCAAACGTCTTCAGGCTATTGAGGGTTTCTTTGGCACTGACATTGCTGACCTTGCCAAACTCAATGGTCAGCAAAACGACATATCAGAGCCTATCGCTGAAAAGCGTTCTTTTGGTCAGTACATCAACCGCGGCAATCTCAATTCTGGGGATGTGAACAATTATCTTGTGCAAACAATGTTCTCACAAGCGAATCTTGACAACGACCTTTCCGTTGGCTTCAAAGGAAGCCCCAATGTAGGAACAGTTGTTTTAGGCGAGATGATTAAAGGCGCAGATTGGTTTCAAGCATTTTGCAACACTTGTCAGAAAGACGACCGCATCTTTATTGTAAGTTCTATTTTCGGTGGCACAGGTGCTTCCGGCTATCCTCTTCTTGAAAAGAAAGTCCGTAATTCTACCGACCATCCTAATGTCAAAGACGCTATGATGGGCGCGGTTTCCGTTCTGCCGTACTTTGCGCTCGAAGATCCCTCGACTACAGACAGCGACATCGACTCTGCGAACTTCCTAACCAAGACGAAATCCGCTTTGGCTTATTATGAGAACAGTGTGCTTTCGGACTATCTGTATTATATCGGAGAACAGAGCATGAAGAAAACCTATGCAAACGATGAGAAACAACAGGATGATCCAGCCCATTTTATTGAATTAGTGGCTGCAACCGCTCTTTTCGATTTCCTTGCCAAGACCGATAAGCCCGAAAAGCCCCAGGTTCTTTCTCGCTCAATCAAAGAAGATGTAGAGTCTCTTTCTATCTCTTCTCTTGGGGACCCTTACAATGATATAGTGAAAGCCGTTGCCGATATGATGTTGCTTTCTCGTCTCGTTCACCTGCTTCCCAAAGAGAAGCATTTTCCGCTCTCCATAAACCGAGGCTTCAATAAGGATTTTTACGAAGATAAATCCTTCGTGAATCTCCAAAACTTCCTGTCTCGCTTTGCTGCTTGGTATCACGAGCTCGAAACCAACAATCGCGGTTTCGCACCCTTGACTATAGCTCCTCTTGAGAAACGCAATGACGACCTCTCAAACTGGATACAGGACTTCTCACTTGATGCAAAGGATGAGTCTTATTATCTCTTGGAAATGATACGCGCAAGCAATAGGGATAAAGACGGGGCTCGTACAGTTAAGTTCCGTCGTTTCCTCGACTACGCATATAAAGCAATCAATAAATACACTTCAAAAATAATAATGTGACGCTATGAGTAGTGTTGAACTCAATATAATAGAACGCGGTCTCAAAGGTCAAGAATGGACAGCAGAAAAAGGTCCTATCACAGCTGGAGATCTCGCTAAAATTTCAGAACAGCGCACTAACAACAGCAGTGCGTTAAACGCTCTTCCAACTCCTTTTGCTCGTTTCTTTGTTGTCAAGGAAGCTTTCCGTCGTGTTTTGGAAGAAATCAAAGATTCCCATAAGTCTGCCGGTGACGCTTACAATCGTCTCGTTTCCGACACTCTTGACATCTTTGAACTTCTTTATAATCAGACGTATCACGAAAAGCGTTGGGATAGTAACTCTCGAAAAATTGCTGTCCTTGAATGGGATTATACGTCTCACCTTAAAGAACTTAAAGTGCAAGTGCCTATTCTCGGCAGTGCTGTTGAGAACTATTTCAATAGCGACCTCAAGGCCGCAAAAAACAAACTTTTCTTCGTTGTACTTATAGATGAAGGACGTGATTACCTCCTCGGTACTTCCTCACCTTTTACAGGGTTTGTCACACCGCCAGACCTCGATAAACGTCTCGATAAACGCGGTGACAGCACAAACTCATTTATGGGTGTTCGTTATCAGCAAATGCCTTCACTTCTTCGTAAGTCAGGGGGTACTTACTTCCGTGACATTCGCATGTTCAAGGAACGTGATAAGGATTTCAAAAACTTCATGTTCTATCTCGTAGACAATTCCCCTATCGGAGACGAAATGAATGAATTGCGTGATTATATCAAGCAGGTTCAAATCAGTGATCCAGACATCAACAAGAATTGGCAACCCCAATTTAAGACTATCATGTCCGACCTAAGCAACGAAGTTGTTGTCAATGGTCTTCCCATTAGCAAGGATACAGGTATTAGTACTGTGAACTTCTTTAATGACACGCTCATCCGCCTGCCGTTCCGCTTGGCAAAGGATTACTACCAATCTATGATTTATGCCAATGCTGACGATAACCGCGAATATGATTACCTGCTTCCTGTTAGTCGGGAAGGTCTCGAACTTATGGATGGTAGCTTTGAGTGTGTGTGCAAAGACGCTCGCACTAAAGTTATCATCTCGCTCAAATATAAAGGACAGGAATACATAAAAGAGTATTTCCCTGACGAAAGTATAGGCTCTCGTGGTCGTATAGTGAATCTCTATAAAGAAAACGTCAATTTCAACCTCGGTGTTTTCCCGAGCATTCTTTCTCCAAATGTAGCTGAGAATAAATATTTCAAGGTTATGGCGGTGATGAGTGACTCCACTACGGATTTCAAACCAGTATCGGTCGAACAACTTGAACTGTCTTTCTTCTTCCGCAACGCAGATTTGCGTTTTGAAGAAATCGAAACAATTGATCCGGACAATTCCAATGCTAAGTATGGTGTCCGTCCTGCTGTTGTCCGTTCGAAGCAAGATTGTTCTTGCGAAGTCGAAGCCGGTTCAAAATTCTACGAAGTTTTCAACACCCAGTTCGATGCTATAAATCTTCGCTTTGTACTGCATAGCGGCACTTGCGAAGGTGTTCTCATACCTAACTGGAAACGTGCTCAGCGCACTAACGATGCGTTCACCTACGCTGTAGACCTCGGTACAACAAACACTTATATCTCTTGCCGCCATCTTAGTAAGGATAATGAGCCGGAACAACTCAACATGAAAGAACCTATGGTTGCTTTCCTGCATGACTTCAAGCGTTCCAATCAGCATTCTCTCATTTCTCTCATTGAGAATGCCCTTGTGCCTACTTGTCGCAAGAACTTCACAACGGAGTTTGTTCCTGCTCTTATTGATGGCGAAACATATCGTTTCCCAATCCGCACCGCTCTTTGCGTAAAGACTGGCGACCACAGTAAGCCTTCGTTGTTTGACAACTGCAACATCGCCTTCTTCTACGAAAAGACTCTTGGGCTTGGCAATCAATCAATTCTCACTGATATTAAGTGGGAGGATAGCCACGAAAAAGAGCTACGTCTTTTCATCCGGGAACTACTTCTTATCATCAAAACCGATATTTTACAAAAGAATGGACTTCTTGCCAACACCAAACTCATTTGGTTTCGTCCTCTCAGTTTCAAAGGTAACATCAAAGACCTCTACACCAAAATATGGGAGGAGGAAGCCAAGTACATATTGAATGTTGGCTCGTCCCAAATCGAATGTATTTCCGAGTCGGAAGCTCCATATTACTACTTCAACACTAAAAATTCATTCAATAGTGTTGATGCGGTTTCCATCGTGGATATTGGCGGCGGCTCCAGTGATTTCATCTACTTTGCTGATGGCAAACCACAAATTGCCAATTCTGTCCACTTTGGTTGTGATGTCCTGTGGAGTAATGGTTTCAGTGGCTTTGCTAATGACCGTACCAATGGCATTTACGAACGCTTTGCCGACACTATCCATTTAGGCAACCACGATGATGAGCTTGAAATACTCAACATTCGTATGCGTGCTGATAAAGAGATTTCCACTAAGGACATTATTAACTTTTGGCTAAGCAATGATAAACGCTGCGAAATATCCAAAAAGTTGAAAGAGAACTACAAACCATTGTTCCTTTATCACTTCGCTTCTATCGTGTACTTCATGGCGAATATGTATAAAGTCAAGAAACTTGCTTGCCCTCGGTCGGTTCTGTTCTGCGGTAATGGTAGTAAATACATCGACGGACTTCTTTCTTCGGACAAGTCTACTATCAAAGAACTTGTTACCACAATCTTCAAAGAAGTTTATGGCGACATCAAAAACGTGCAAGTCATTCTTCCTGAAAGCCGAAAGGAGTGTACCTGCTACGGTGGTCTCTACCGCGACTCAGACGTTGCCGTTCCTGAAGAGTTTAACTTTCAAGGTATCTCCAGCAAGGAGTACGAGAACGTGGAGCAACTTAAGGCTGATTATCCCGACATTTCGGGTGAACTGCTTAAATCCTTATCGCAGTTCAATAAGCTCTATGACAAACTGCTCCGCATCCTTATCGGTAAGGGCGAACTTGACAACAAGGTCGATACCGACTCTATTGTCAATACAATTTCGACTGGCATTCAGGATTCTCTTGATAAAAACTTCAAAACACAGATTCTTCAGAAGATGGGTGATAGCGAAGTATATCACGACTCCATTTTCTTCCTGCCGATTATTGATAACGTATTAAAACTCACACATATTTGATTATGTTCCAATTAAATCCCGCTTCTATAATCTCGTACGTCACAGTTGTTGTGGCTTTTGTTGTTCAGATTGCTTACTTCGCAGGCAACTTGAAGAAACTTTCCATTGTGTGCAAGTTTTTTAATAAAAACCGCGAATATGC
The DNA here is from genome assembly GCA_023665185.1 of Roseburia sp. GTDB lineage: Bacteria > Bacteroidota > Bacteroidia > Bacteroidales > Bacteroidaceae > RGIG8745. Next base: position 22,235 of record JAMPEL010000024.1, on the reverse strand, counting down.
AGTATGTGGAGAGGACGAAAACTCTCGAATTGATGCAAGTGTTGCTGATAGCGGTTCTCACTTATATTCGCTCATTACCGAACTAAACGAATACACTCGCAAAAATCACGGCACAACCGATTTTTCAGTCATTCAAAATAAAACTGACCGCAAAATCAATGTGCTGTATGATGATGCGACTTCCAAAATAGCATTCCCTACATACATCGGTCTTATGGGTACTTTTTTTGGTGTATTGATAGGCCTGATATTCTTCAACAACGATATCAGTTCTTCCTCTAATGGTGAGGGTATAACCGATGAAACTATCGGAAATCTTATCTTCGGTGTTTTAGTTTCAATGGCAACCAGTTTCATCGGACTGCTGTTCACTACCATTACACATCACTACGCCTCAGAAACTCAAAAGATTGTCGGTAAAGAAAAGAATGACTTCTACGAGTTTATTCAGAACGAACTGATGCCAACTCTCGGTGTCAGTATGGTCGCAGCTCTCAACAAACTGCACCATACTATCAATCTTTTTGAGCCGTCATTCAACCGGGTAATCAATAAGTTTCAGATAACATTCGACACCTGTACCCAACGCTTTGGTAACGCTTTTGAAAAGAATGTCACTATTGTATCAGAAGCAGTCAGCGTTATGGGGAAAAACATGGATAAGATTAACGAAAATATTAATCTTCAGGCGCAACTCCTTGAAACACTTCGTTCTGGCGAAATTATCGGGTCGCTTGACGCTTTTGTGCGAGCATCAAAAAACTTCGCTCTTGTTACAAATGCGATTAATCGTTTTGAGAATGATTGTAATGCCATTAATGGTGTCACTGTTGAGCTTGTAAACACTCAGCAACGCTATAATGAGTCGCTTGAAATTCCTCTTTCTGTTGCCAATAAACTTAATCAAATCCTTTCCCGAGTTACTGACTTTGAAAAGTCCATCAACACATTAGGACGAAACATAGAAAAGATAGACCTTATTGGCAACACTGAAGTTGAAGCACTTAAAGAGGTCGTCAAAGTTATTAAGGACAAACAGAAAATTGCATTTGAAGCCATGCAAGTTTCGGACGGACATCTTGAAGATATGTTCAAAATACAGAATGACGCAATCTGCAAACTCAATAAAGCTTATGAAGAAAACCTCGCTACATACGCTCTGAAATTCGAGAATGTTCTTGAGGGACTCGGTAAAGAAATGCTGGAGCGTCGCCGTGAAATAGTCTCTGCTATTGAGGAGAAGTTCTCTCTCGAACAAATCCAACAAGATTTCTCTCAACTTAGCAAGTTGAAGAAAATCGAGGAACTTCTTACCTCTATCAATACCAATAGTTCTCGTGAGGATGTTGATAAAATCCTCGAAACAACCCGTGCCGAAGTTCAACAAATTCGTCATCTTCTTGATAAGATAATTAAAGAGTCACAGAAGAAGCCTGAACTGCAAAGCGGAGCCAGTTTTCTCGGTGGTTTATTCGGACGTAACAAATAGCATCTATGGACAATAATAATGGCAAAAGTACTTTCTGGCCAAGCTATGTGGATATTATGACCACATTATTTGCCATCATGCTTGTGCTTTTTGCGGTTTCGTATAGCCGTTTCAAAATTAAGCAGCGTGAATTGGAGGAATTTAAAGACAAATATGAGGAAATCATGTCTATTTACAAAGCTGTTGATAACATTGATCCTGAATATTTTGAATTCAATAAAGATTACCTCAAACATATTTTCAAAATTCAAGTAAACTATCAAAAAGGAGAATTTTCTCTTGAAAATCTTCTCCAAGATGACCCTGGTGCATCTGAATATAACCTCGTTGAAGCCAATAATATCCGTAAGCAGATTAAGGAAGCGGGTGAGGAGATTAAGCGCACTATTCTTAATATCCAACAAAATGATTCTCTCAGAACGGATATCAAATATCTTGTCGTTATTGAGGGACAAGCATCTGCTGATGGATATCATGTTGATGACTACTTCAATAATGATGTACTGAGTTACCAACGTGCTTTAAAATTGCACGAATTTTGGCGCGATCAAGCAGGTATTGATTTTACTAAAATGGAAAAATGTGAGTTGGTTATTGCTGGTAGTGGTGAAGGTGGTGTACCTCGTGCTCCGAGAATTAGTAAGAAAGACGATAGTAAAAACCAACGCTTTCTCATTCATATAGTCCCCGTTATTGGAGATATTCATCTAAATCCGAAGTTTGCCAAATAGTTACGGATTTTGAAATGTTTCAAATTCATGGTAACTATCTCTGGTCGGGATAAGTCTTTGTATAAAATGATAATGTTTTTATTCCAAAGTTTATCTCGACCTGAGTTTTTTATTTATGTGGTTTATATATATGTTAATGAGCATGTTCATCGTATTGCGGTATGGTAACGATTAACACGCTCATTAATAAGGTGTGTATAAAGCATCACGCAGTGACGGAAAAATCAATCAAAGACAAATCTGTCTCAAAAATAGCAATCAGTTTTTCTCGATGAGTGCGACAGCGTATGCGCTGATACCTTCTTCTCTTCCTGTAAAGCCCAGTTTTTCTGTGGTGGTGGCCTTGATGGATACATCATCGATGTCGATGTTCATGATTTTAGCCAACACAGACTTCATTTCTTCTATGTGCGGATTCATTTTGGGACGCTCTGCACAGATGGTTGCGTCGATATTTCCTATTGAATACCCTTTTTGGGCGATGAGGCTGACAGTTTTCCCAAGCAATATCTTGCTGTCGATATTCTCATACTCGTTTGCCGTGTCAGGGAAATGATAGCCAATGTCTCTCATATTGGCAGCTCCGAGGAGAGCGTCGCAAATGGCATGTATCAGTACGTCTGCATCACTGTGTCCAAGCAATCCTTTGGAATGCTCGATTTTTATTCCACCCATCCATAAGTCTCTGTTTTCAACGAGGCGGTGGACGTCATAGCCTAATCCTACTTTTATTTTCATGTCTTTGTTGTTTGAGATTTGTGGGAATAAAATAAAGTTACTCTTGAACAGTTTGTGCATGAGTAACTTTATATACTGTCGGCTGACATTCCGGGTTCTTGTTATCTCCGTTTGCCGAGGAGATCCTGAATGCCGTCCATATCAAATGTCAAGGAGAATCGCAATGTCTGGTCAAGAGGGTTGGTCTGTGCCGTGGAAATGACATAGCCGGCATCAATGGAGAATACGTTCATCTTGAAACCCGCTCCGAGAGTGAAGTATTTTCTGTTGCCTTTGTTTGGATGCTCATAGTGATAACCTCCACGAATGAAGAACTGGTTGTTGTAAGAATATTCTATACCTGCGCTCCATTGTATTTCCTGCAATTCTTCCTTAAAGCCTCCGGGCGCGTCGTTGAACGATTTGAAGATGCCGGAAATAGGCGATATGTTGTAATATCCCTCACCCTCAAGCCAGTTGCGGTAGCCGTCGTAGTCCTCGTCGCCGGCATTAGGAAACTCTTCCTTGTATTGTTCGTATGTCGGGCGGGTAGGGATAAGGAATTTGTTGAGGTCAGCCGAAAAACTGATGGTGTTGTATTCATCGAGAGGAACCATGAGAGATGCTCCAAGACGGAGGTTAGTTGGAATGAACTCGCTGGTGTTGCCTTCGTCGTATGAAATCTTGCTACCGATATTGCTGATGTTAAGTCCCCAGCCAAGCTGGCACTCACGGTTGCCGAGCATGAGGTAGCCGTTGTGGTACAGCGCGATGTCGGCCGCGAATGCCGAACCCGGAGTCGTCTCGTCATCTTGCTTGTAGGCAAGGTCGGAATAGATATAGCGTAGGGCAACAGCAGCAGAGAAGTTCTCGCTCAGCATTCGCGAGTATGCCACATCAAAAGACATTTCGTATGGTTTGATGGTCATGTCGTCACCTGCCATCACCTCTCCGAGAGAGAAATAGCGGAGTGATGCGCTGAGTGCATCGTAATTGCCTATGCGATAATATCCTGTAAGATTGGCGAGGTCTATGTCGTTTACAAGCTGGCGAAGCCACGGAGTGTAATTGAGTGACACTCCGGCACGGCTGATACAGAAAGGGTATTTTGCTGGATTCCAATATTGGGAATTTACATCTGGGTCGGTGGCTGCACCGACATCACCCATACCGCCTCCTCTGGCATCGGGCGCGATTGCAAGAGATGTTACACCATAATAGATAGGGTTGAGCTGGTTTTTAATGTCTTGCGCTTTTGTGACTGTAATGCACGACAGTACAAAAAGCATGGCTATTGATATTCTTCTCATTGTTGTGTTCTTTATTATATATAACTTGTTTTATGGTGATTTTATTGTGCTTATTGGATATTATTCGGTAGTAGAGGTGATGTTGCTCAAAACGATGAACTTTACTGCTTTGGTGGCTTCTCCTCCATCGGCAGTCCGGATTGTGGCTTTACATATATATATGCCTGGTTGCAGACTGTTGTCGGATGTGGAGAGATTCCATGTGTAAGTGTATACATTGGTCAGGCTTGTCTCTATTTCATTTGTCTCCCACACTTTTCTGCCTGAAATGTCATACACGCACAGGTTTACATCTAACTCAGACTGTGGGCGGTCGTTTGTGATTGTGAACACGGCATTCTGGCGCACCGGACTGGCACATGCCAATTCAAAGATTGTTGGCGGGAGGCTTTCTACTACAGTGAAGTCGACCTCTTTGACAGAAGGGTTGTTCAGAATGTCGAAGGCGCGCAGTTGCAATGTGTGTTTGCCTGCGGGTAGCGATGGGATACTGAATCTCACGCTTCCTTTGGTGTAATTGCCCACTTCTGTATTGAAATAGCTGTTGAGAGAGTAGGACATGGACTCGCTGTTGTCGATGATAAGGGTTATGTCATGTCCGATGCCATTTCCGGTTGTGTTTATTCCGTCATCATCGCTGAAATAAGCAATCAGCATCGGAGATTCGTTGACACGGTCGCCCGGCTGGAAATTCTCCGTATTAAGGAACACGCTTATTTCCGGACCGGAAGTGTCCAAAGATATATCCGGGGAAGTTCCTCCTACGGTAAAGTTCTCGAATTGTCCTTGTGCCTCAATGTCTTTATCGCTGCTTGCTGCATAGATGCTCGCTAATCCTGCCTCGTTGCTGTAGTTTATGTCGAGTGGGACAGGGAAGGAAATCTTGAATGTCCCGTTTCGGACAGAGTCTTCTCCCGTATAGAGTGTGCGGGTGTACTCTGAATATGAATATGGTGAGGCATTATATTTCTCTTCTTCCTGATCGTTCTGTGCATTGTATCTGCATTGAACTTTCTCCATGCTGTCGTATATTGTCGGGGATACGGTACCATTGAAGTTTTCTGCAATGTTTCCGTCTTCGTCTACGACATGACCTTCTATGCTTACAATGCTTCCGGCACTGATATTTTGTGGCAAGTCTGTGTCGGCCCCATTGAAAGAATCAATCTTAATCTTATATTGGGGTGTGGCAAGAGTGATTGCCGGATCGCCGAGCAAGACAAAGAATGTTTTGTTCTCCACACGGCCAGAAGCCGATGCGTTCTTTGCCATCTGCACTGCTTCTCCTATTGTATAGCGTGTGCCATTTTCTTTTTTACCCAATACATACTGCATGAACTGTCTGTTAAACAGTTGGTTGTCTGATGAGTAGGTTGTACGTGTGGTTGTCACCATCCCCATCGCAGCTCCCTTTTTGTTGAGAAGGGCCGTAGTGCCGATATTTTCTTCGTTCATGTCGAATGGAGACACATCACATGCGGCTGTAATCCATAAAGGGAGTTTAGGCGATGTCCAGTTGGCGAAATCAGCGCGTTTGAGGACTTGCTCATGCGACAGACAATAGGATGCGCCATGACCGACATAGTTCATAATGAGTGCACCGTCCAGCATTTGTTTGTTTATGTCGGTATAAGCATCTGGATAGGATTGTCCGGTTGCCGTACTGACGCGTACATACGAGTCCCAGAATATACGGCGGTAATTGTAGTCCGGATATTTGCTGATTGTTGATGCGCGGACATTGTCGGCATCCCTCATATGCGTATTCCCGTTTCCGTCGTCAGCAAGGAAGCAGATGGTATTTTTCCAAGAGCCTGTCTCTTCATTATTGATGTAGCTTATAAGTTTGTCTACGACAATCTTTGCTTCATTGGCAGTGGTGACAGGGATTCTGCCCACTCCTATATCTGATTTGTCGTACAGGATTCTGCTTCCTTCTCCATCATCGAGCATTCCAAAATATTCCTCGCATACATAGCTGTTGAGTGTGGACAGCGAGTTGTCCGACTCATAACACAGGAGGTAGTCGTCTTGAGAATATCGTCGCATACCAAACGTGACAAAGCGGTTGTCCCAAAGTCCACATCCGAAGAGAAGAAGGTTTTTGGGTGCGTTGTCGTCTGTTTCCGCTTTGTCGTAGAGCATTTTCATGAATCTGCGATAGGCTGTCGCATCGGGTGTTCCAGAGGAAAACTCATTGTATATTTTGTCTGCCGTGGTCACATAGCAACGCATTCCCTCTTTGGCTGTATGGGCATCTGCAAGCCGTTGTGCCTGAGCTGTCAGTGCACCATTTGCTGGGGTGATAATCACAAAATCAATGTCAGACAATGAGTGAAGGTCTTGATTTTGGATTTGACCGACAATATCGGGTGAAGGGTATGTCTTGTCTATATTGACTGCTACAAATTCGTCTTGATTCCATTGGGCGGAAGTGGCTGTTGCTGAATATATTCCATTAGCCCAAATGCCTTTAATCTCGCATGTTGCGGCAGGAGTGGTGACTCTCCATACTCGTGTTGATGAGGTGGCACCACTAATTTTGTAGTTAGCTGTTCCTGATGATGTCGGGCGGAAAACCAAATAGTTTCCGGTCATCTCCAGTTTGCGGAGATAGCTCGCCCTGATATAGTCAAGATGTCCGCTTGTTCCTGAGTTGCGTGTGTGGGTGAGGGTCAGTGTGTTGCTTTCTGTAGCACTGCTCCAGTTTGTTTTTCTTGAACTTATATTGCCATAATAGTATTCGGCAAGTGGTGTGAAAGACATGGAACCAAGCGTGGTTTCTCCACAACTGATATCAAGTCGGGATGTAGAACTTCCTGCTGCTGCGAATTGTGTGTACAGAATGGCATTAGGAGATGCTATTCCGGGAAGTTCCAGTTTGTAGTTCCTTTTGTTTCCGTTGGCATAGTCATAACTTTCAAAAAATGTACGGCCGGAATTGAGAAAACTGTATTCATCCGCTTCTATAACGGAATAGTCGTAGAAAGTCTCGACATCTACAGAGCTTTCCTCATATGATTCTACGGGAAATTCAGCAGTCGTGGCATCCGTACTTTCTGTAAGGAAGTAATATATGTCTTTTGAATATGGATTATTGAAATGGGTGAATTCGGATGCTTGTGTCCTTGTCCATTTGGTCGTGCCGCAGGAATAGAACAGCAGGGCACCGTTGTCTTTGCGCCATAACGGAATTTCCGTAAGGTCATCGGATATATTCTCAATGTTTGTTTCAGGAAGTACTGGCAAATTGTAACCGTAAAGGTGTACTCTGGATGGATTGTTGAATCCCAAACTTGATAGTTTGGATTTCGTCAATTCATATATACCGGCACTGCTCACTTTGATTTTTATCCAACGTCCGGAAGCGAGTAAAGAATGCTCTGCGTATCTGGAATCAGTTGAGGCATTGTTTTGAGTTGCTATGCGGTATGACAGCTGTGTTTTGCTTGCTGCCTGTTTTATGCTCTTTTTTACTACTGGTTTGAAAGACGTCAGCTTTACAACCTTTCCGTCTTGCCATGCAAAAGGATATACTTCAACATTCAACACTCCTTTTTTGCGGCTTATGCCAGTGCTTGTGTCTGCATGGAATCCTTTCTTTAGAGTATTGAGGTCGATGTTGTAACGCTTGATTTCTTCTTTGGTGGCAGGGATACTTTCCTGATATTCCATCTCAAAAGAATAGTCATAAAGGCGAAAATCCTCACCGAGAACGAATGTCTCCGTATATCGAGGTACTATAGTGTCAGTTTTCGTCCATTCTATATCAATGAATTGTGCGTGGATGAAAATCGGCAATAGCAGCAATGGTATAAGTGCATATAGTCTTTTGTCCATAAGTGTCTGTTCTTTATAATAGTTCTGTGTCTTGTTGGATAAATGAGTAGCAGATACCAAGAGAGGCTATATGGTAAATACCTTTGGTGACATCTCTTATTTGATTTTCGTTTCCAATAGTTTTCTGCCTTCAATGAATCCTTCCAAAAGCTGTCCTTCTTTTATTTGTCCTATACCGGCTGGGGTACCAGTAAAGATCAAGTCTCCGGTTTTGAGGGTGAAGAAACGGCTTGCGTATGCTACAATTTGGTCAATTGAGAATAGCATGTCTTTTGTGCATCCCTCCTGCACTGTCTGTTGGTCTATTTGCAAGCTGAATCTTATTTTGTTTATGTCTTCAAATTCCGATTTGTCTACAAAATCTCCTATTATAGCGGAGCCGTCAAAACCTTTGCATATATCCCACGGAAGTCCTTCCTTACGCAGTTGTTGCTGCAAATCGCGTGCTGTGATGTCAATGCCAACAGTTATTTCGCTATAGTATCTGTAGGCAAAGCGTTCTGCGATGTTTTTCCCGAGGCGGTTGATTCTGACGACAATTTCTGTCTCATAATCGAATCTTTCCGCAAAGTCAGGAACGAAGAATGGTTTCCCTTCGCGTAGCAGTGCCGATTCCGGTTTTGAAAAAATCACCGGGACTGTAGGTAAAAACGTATTATTAAGTTCTTTATTGTGCTCTGCATAGTTCATGCCTACTGCTAAAATCTTCATTTTATGTCTTTTTATAGTAAAACAGCAGATTTGCAGGTTTTGTTGAGCTGCAAATCTGTCTGTCGTTTGTTTCAAAAATATTTTGTTTATATTCCGAATAATCTCATTATGTCATTGCCATTTGCCAAGATTAATAGGGCGAATAAAATGAACATGCCAACGTATTGTGCCCTTTCAAGAAACTTGTCACTTGGCTTGCGGCCCGTGACGATTTCATATAAAGTGAATAGTGCGTGTCCTCCATCAAGTGCCGGAATTGGCAATACATTCATGAAACCGAGCATGATTGACAGAAATGCGGTAAGCATCCAAAAACGATGCCAATCCCATACATCCGGGAAAATGTTGCCTATGGCTATGAAACCTCCTACGCTGCGTGCTCCTTGTTTGGTGAATACATATTTCAAGTCGCTGACATATCCGGCAAGAGTCTCGCATCCAAACTGTATTCCTGCTGGTATCGACTCGAAGAAACCGTATTCCCTTTTGGTGATGGTGTAGTCTGGAAACTTTACCGAGAAGCCTAACGTGAACTCGGGTGTAAGCACTGCTGTGAGCGTATCGTTGTGGTTGATGGTCAGCGCAATGGTACGTGCTTTCAGACTGTCCGTTGGAGTGGATGTTTCATTGAGCGCGTCTTGAATACATAGTAACTGAAATTTGAAGTCGTTGAAATCTTGTACTTCTTGTCCGTTGACAGCTGTGATTATATCAGTCCTTTTCAGTCCTATTTTGTCTGCCGGAGTATTTGGTATGATACTATCAATATTCATAGGAAGAAGCATCTCTGCATACATCGGTTCCTGTTGCAGCATCTCTATCAGATTCATTTTTTCCGGCATGGTAAGTGTCTGTTCTTTTCCGCTTCTTAGAACAGTCACTGTCTTTGAGTTGGAAATGGCGCGCAATTCAGATGTGCTCCAAGCATCAACCTCTTTGTCGTCAATACGGATAATGATGTCTCCGTCTTTGAATCCGTCCGCTTTTGCCGAAGAATTGAATTTCAGTCCGTAGGTGATGTCTTTTGACTTGATATAGCTGTCTCCCCAAGTGAATAGTACCATGGAGTATATGAAGAATGCAACAATGAAATTGACTATAATCCCTCCAAGCATAATAAGCAGACGTTGCCATGCAGGTTTGCTTCTGAACTCCCAGGGTTGGGCAGGTTTTTTCATTTGCTCAATGTCCATTGATTCGTCAATCATTCCTGAAATCTTGACATAGCCACCTAACGGTAACCAGCCTATACCATATTGGGTTTGGTTGTCATTTTTCTTTTTGCGTGGCCATTTGAACAGACTAAAATTCCATGCGTCAAAAAAGAGATAGAATTTTTCAACTCTGACCTTAAATAGTTTGGCAAATAGAAAATGTCCACCTTCATGAAGAATAATAAGCAATGACAAGGACAAAAGTACCTGTAGGGTTTTTATGAGAACTGTTTCCATAATTTACATTTTTCTTTTTATGAGCTTTAATACTGTTTGTTTGATGACAACAAAGTGGGGACTTTGTGGATATTTGTCATATCAGACTTGATGCGAATAGACGTGCCTCTTTATCTGTTTCAAGATATGTTTCAAGTGAGGATTCCGCACTGAATGTGATATGTTGCATGGTTTCTTCTATGATTTCACCTATACGCTCAAATTTAATTTGATCTGCAATAAAGGCATGATTTGCAATTTCGTTGGCGGCATTTACTACGCAAGGCATGTTACCACCCATATGCAGTGCTTTGTATGCAATGTCAAGACATCGGAAGCGTTTTGTGTCCGGTTCTTCAAATGTCATGGTTTGCAATTTGAAAAAATCAATTCGCTCAAACGATGATTGCAAGCGTTTGGGATAGCTAAATGCATATTGTATAGGTAAACGCATATCAGGCATTCCAAGTTGGGCCTTGACTGCTCCGTCTTCAAATTGTACCATTGAATGTATGACTGATTGTGGATGTACCACAACTTGAATTTGCTCTGGTTGTACTCCAAATAGCCATTTGGCTTCAATCACTTCAAATCCTTTGTTCATTAATGTGGCTGAGTCGATAGTGATTTTCGCTCCCATATTCCATGTGGGGTGTGAGAGTGCTTGCGTTTTTGTCACATTCTTCAATGCCTCATCTGAAAAGTTCCTGAATGGACCTCCTGATGCTGTAAGAAGAATTTTCTCTATTTTATTACCTGGTTCAAGGCATTGGAATATTGCTGAATGTTCTGAGTCAACGGGCAATATGGGGACTTCATACTGGTTGGACAGTCTGTTGATCAACTCACCTGCTACGACTAAAGTTTCTTTGTTGGCAAGTGCTATAGTCTTTTGGGCTTTTATGGCACTTATAGTAGGCTGTAAGCCTGCAAAACCAACCATAGAAGCCAGTACAATGTCCACATTCTCATCCTGAACGACTTCGCACAAGGCCTCAGAACCTGCATACACCTTTATCGGCAGATTCTCCAGTGCTTTTTTTACAGTGGCATAATGTGCTTCGTTGGCTATTACTACAGCTTCCGGTTCAAAATGTCGGGCTTGTTCTATTAGTTTTTCTACATTATTATTCGCTGTCAGTACGTATGCCTCGTATAGGTCGCTATGAGCGGATATGACATCAAGGGCTTGCGTTCCTATTGAGCCAGTCGAACCTAATATTGCTATTCTTCGTTTCATGATTGTTCTTCAAAAATGGTTTTTACATGTGGCTGTTGGGTCAAATAATATGAATTATATGATTATAGCCATTATGTATCTGCGGTTTTAAAGCTCCAATATCCCTATAGGGAGATTCATTGTTATTGTAGAAGTTTCATTATTTATCTCTACAATCAGTTCCTCGTTGGCTGGAACTAATGCTTGTTCTCCTTTTGCATTTTCTACAATGAATAACCAATTGTCTGTGGTGTCGTCAATTCCTACAATTTTTCCAGCTGATGTCTCGTCTGTATCTTGTATGTCAAATCCGATGAAATAGCTAAGTGACACCTCGCCGTCTTCTGAATCAGTGGCGAATTTCTTTTCAAAATACACCTCTGAGCCAATCAATGGTTGTACACTTTCCGCTGTATCCATGTTTTCAAACTTGACAAGTACGGAATTGTCAGAACGGAATCTGTATTCTTCAATAAAAAAAGGCACAAGAATCCCCTCTATCTCGCATATCAGGTAGTCACAATCCGCGCGGTCAAATATATCATCAGTAAAATTGAAGACGACTTCGCCTTTCAATGCGTGTTTTTTTGTTATTTTCCCGATATGATATACATCTTCTTTTTTTATCATTGTGAGCCTTTTTTTTTATTATTGTTTATGGCAATGAATGTACTGTATGCTTTGTGTTTCAAGGAAGTCTCTTTATGTTTGCACCCAAAGCCGTCAGTCGTGCCTCTATATTCTCATAGCCGCGGTCTATCTGCTCGATATTGCTTATCATGCTTGTTCCGTTTGCGCTTAAAGCGGCGATAAGCAGTGCAATACCTGCACGAATGTCTGGTGAGGACATTTTGGAACCTTTCAGTTTTATGTGGTTGTTGTGTCCTATGACAACAGCACGGTGAGGATCACATAGAATTATTTGTGCGCCCATGTCTATAAGCTTGTCCACAAAGAACAGACGGCTTTCAAACATTTTCTGATGTATAAGCACACTGCCGTGAGCTTGGGTTGCGACAACAAGTAGAACGCTTAGGAGGTCGGGAGTAAGTCCTGGCCACGGAGCATCGGCAAATGACATGATGCTGCCATCCATGAATGAAGACACTTCATAGTGTTCTTGTTCCGGGATATGTATATCGTCTCCGATTTTCTCAATCTTTATTCCAAGACGTTGGAACATATTAGGAATGAGTCCGAGATTTTCGTATGATACATTGCTGATTGTTATGTCACTTCCTGTCATGGCTGCCATGCCGATAAAGCTTCCCACCTCAATCATATCGGGAAGAATGGTATGTTCTGTCCCATGTAATTCTTTGACACCGGTTATAGTCAGAAGATTGGATGCTATGCCAGATATGTTTGCTCCCATGGAGTTGAGCATCTTGCATAATTGCTGGATGTATGGTTCGCAAGCCGCATTGTATATGGTCGTAGTACCTTCTGCCATTACTGCTGCCATGATGATGTTGGCTGTACCTGTCACAGAAGCTTCGTCGAGTAGCATATATTTGCCTTTCAGCTCATTGGCGTCGATTTCATATATATCACGTTGTTTGTCATGATTGAATTTGGCACCAAGTTCGTGGATTCCGATAAAATGAGTGTCAAGTCTTCTTCTGCCTATCTGGTCTCCTCCTGGCTTGGCCACATAAGCATGGTGATAACGTCCGAGAAGCGGTCCAAGCAATAGGATAGAGCCTCTCAGTGCGGCACATCTTTGGATGAACTCATCACTGCCAAGATATTCCATGTCCAGTGAGTCTGCTTGGAATAGCCATGTGTTGCAGCCTGTTTTTTGTACTTTCACTCCCATTTTGCTCATCAAATTTATGAGATTGTTGACATCGAGAATGTCCGGGATATTATGTATGGTTACAGGCTCGCCTGTCAATAAGGTGGCACTTATGACTTCAAGTGCTTCATTTTTTGCGCCTTGCGGTGTAATTTTGCCATGAAGTTTGTGCCCGCCTTCTATAATGAATGATGCCATTGTTCAACTGAGCGTTTTGCTTGTGACTGATTTTGTTTATTCATGCAGCATGATACTACCAGATTCTACTTCCTTTTCTTTTTCTTTGTATTCTGTGGTGACGTGCTGGTTAGCTCCGAATCGCTAATAAACTTGAATGTGTATGGGTCGAGTTGGACTTTCCCATTTGTGTACTGTGCCAAATCGTCTATAACCTTTTCTTCATCCATTGCATCACGATTCCAGTTTGCCAAACTGCGCTTCATCTGGTTTGCCACGAAGGAAGCCAAAGCATTTCGCTCTTCTTCATCCTCCATCTCGCACAACTTTTTAGTAAGTGACTCTATGATTGAGCCGTAATGACGTTTTGAGATATTCTTCTGTGGATAAGGTATATGCTTGCATGGTTTGCTGTCAGTTGTATGCTGTTCTATCTCCACCGGATAGTCAATGTCCAGCTCATAGTTGGACATGGCTGCAAGATGGTTCCACATTTTTTGTTTGAAATCTTCCGGATTGCCGTGTTGCTCTTGGATATTTGCCATGAGCGATACAATTGTGCAAGCACATCTCAGACGTTCTTTACGGTCTGAGATGGTTTTGGCATAATCAACCATTTGTTGTATGCAACGTCCATATTCAGGAAGAATAAGTTTATCTCTCTGCGTATTATATTTCATCTATTTTTCTTGTTTCGTCTGTTATAAAAGTTTTTTCGATTTTGTGGCAATAAACTCTTTCAAATAGAGTGGCTCAAAGTATGCTACATCTTGAAAGTCTCCTCTTGCATTGGCTTTTTCTCCCAAAGGACACATGTTTTTTGCGATAGGACGTATCCCGTCAATAAAGTGTGCGTTGGGGTGAGTTATTGTGTCCTTGCATTTTTTCGCACCATTGCCAAAAAAGTAGATCGGGGACTTGTCGAGTACGTCTTTGAAAGAGTCACTGTCTATGATTTCCGCATGTGTGTCTATAACCGGATGGAGCGCGCGAGTATATAAGGCTGTGTAAACTTCCATTCTGCGTGCGTCAAGCATTGGGCATATCAATGCGTCCTCCGGCAATTCATCATTGGTACTGCCGAGAAGTACCGGTACACTTAGTATTTCAAGTGTTGGTATGGCTATAAGCTTGAGGTTTCTTGCATAGCAGATACCTTTAGCCATTGACACACCGATGCGCAGCCCTGTGTATGAGCCAGGTCCGCAACTTACAGCCACAGCATCAAAAGGTATGGCATGGTTATCTGTAAACGACAGTGCTTCGTCTATGAATGTTCCAAGTTTCTGGGCATGAGACGGACCTTCAAAATCTTCAATGTGGAAAATGTTGCTTCCGTCTTGGCTGACAGCTACTGAACAAGCGTCAGTTGAAGTTTCTATATGCAGTATGCACGACATATTTATTTATTTTTCAAGAAAACGTATTTGCATATTCATGAGTATTGGCACTCATTCGATTGGATACAGGCTCTATTTTTGCCGACAGGTGGCTAATAACCTATCCCGAGTTTGCACATAGAACTTATTTTGCATCTAATCTTTGCAAAATTACGACAATAAGCGGAAAAAACACTACTTTTGTGAAATTTTTAGCACGTAGTGTGCAATATAATATTGAAATCAATAAAAACTTAAACGCTTTTATGATACAGTCTATGACAGGCTACGGAAAGAGTGTAGCCTTATTCAAGGGAAAAAAAATTCATGTTGAGCTGAAGACGCTTAACAGCAAGGCACTTGACCTTACTGCACGTGTCGCTCCTCTTTATCGTGAGAAGGAAATGGAAATACGCCAGTTGCTGTCTGCAAGGCTTGAGCGTGGTAAAGTGGATTTTGTGGTGTGGATTGAAAAATGCGCGGAACAAACTGTCGCCTCCCTCAATCAGGGTGTTGTGGCTGAATATTATCATCAGATTAAACGTGTGTGCGTTGAGCAGGGAATACCTGAACCTGCTGACTGGATGCCTGTGCTTTTACGTATGCCCGATGTGATGGCTGCTACAGAAGTTGAGGAACTGACAGATGAAGAGTGGAATACAGTGTATTCTGCTATTATGGAGGCTATAGACCATCTTGTGGAGTTTCGCAAACAGGAAGGTGCTGCCCTTGAGAAGAAATTCAACGAGAAGCTTGACAACATATCCGCGCTTCTTCAAAGTATTGAGCCTTATGAGCAGGGACGTACAGAGAAAATCCGGCAGAAGATTATTGATGCTTTAGAGAACAATATCGGAGTGGATTATGACAAGAACCGACTTGAGCAGGAAATGATTTATTACATTGAGAAACTTGACATTAGCGAGGAAAAGCAACGTCTTACTAATCATATCCGTTATTTTCGTGAGACAATGTATGAAGGACACGGGCAAGGTAAAAAACTTGGCTTTATCGCACAAGAGATGGGACGTGAAATCAACACTACCGGAAGTAAGAGTAACCAAGCCGAGATGCAGAATATTGTGGTGAAGATGAAAGACGAACTTGAACAGATTAAAGAACAGGTTCTTAACGTGATGTAAAAGCGGGCGGACGGGCAGGGCTTTTGCTCGCCTGTCTGTTTTCTTCGCCAAAATTTATTATATAATTAGATTTTTCGTCAATTTATAAAATCATACAACATGTCGAAAATAGTTGTTTTTTCAGCTCCTTCGGGGAGCGGCAAGTCTACCATCATCAACTGGCTTATGAAGCATGAGGAATTGAATCTGCATTTTTCTGTTTCTGCGACAAGTCGTATGCCACGTGGTGAGGAGAAAAATGGTGTGGAGTATTTCTTTTTTACTCCCGATGAGTTTCGTGAGCATATAGAAGCCGGTGATTTTCTTGAATACGAGGAGGTGTATCCCGGACGTTATTATGGTACATTAAGTGCAGAGGTTGACAAACAGTTGGACAAAGGGGATAATGTGGTTATCGACATGGATGTTCATGGTGCGTTGAACATAAAGAAATATTATGGTGAGCGCGCATTGCTGGTTTTTGTACAGCCGCCAAGTATCGAGGTGTTGCGCCAGCGTCTGATAGATAGAGGTACGGAAATAATGCCTTTGATAGAGGAACGTGTGGCTAAAGCTGCGTATGAGCTTTCTTTTTCGCCTCAATTCGACAAGATTATTGTCAATGAAAATCTTGATGAGGCACAGATAAAAACACTGGCTGTGGTAAAAGAGTTTCTGGGACTGTAAAAGTTTAGTGCTCAAATTTTTGGAATGGTAATGTGATGGGACGACTTTTGATGTGACACCATGTCACGGAATAAAGTTTGGGGACTCATCATATTATTATTGTGACTCGGAAAAAGAAGAGTCGTAAACTCGAAACATTATGAATATAGGTATTTACGGAGGCTCGTTCAATCCTATACATGTGGGCCATACTTCTTTGGCAAAGTCTTTGTGTAGTCAGGGGCTTGTCAATGAGGTATGGTTTCTTGTTTCTCCGCTCAATCCTTTGAAACAAGACCAGAAAGCGGATATTCTTAATTATGAGGACAGACTTGCGCTGGCAAGAATTGCGGTGGAAACGGAAATGCATTTGCGGGTGTCAGATTTTGAGGCACATTTGCCAGTCCCATCTTATACATACACTACTTTGCAGCGGCTGTCGGCAGCCTATCCGGAACACAACTTCTCGCTTATTATAGGCGCGGACAACTGGCTGCATTTCAATCGTTGGTACAAGGCTGACGAGATACTTAAAGAATATGCCATTATTGTGTACCAACGTCCTGGATACGAGATTTCTTCTGTCTCACCGGGTGTGACTGTGGCTGACACTCCTCTTTATGATGTCAGCAGCACTCAAATACGCGAGATGATAAAAAAGGGAGAGTGTCCTTCTGCCGACATGCTCTCCCCTAAAGTGTTTGAATATATAGAATCACGAAAACTCTATTCCGCCTTGTCAAAAGCCGATTGACAGAACGCTCAGAAGCAAGGCGAATAAAAAGATGTTCCTTGCGGTTTCTCCAAGTACGGAATTGAGTTCTCTGCCATCCATCCTGCGCATTTTGCGATAGGTCAGGATATGAATAGGCAGGTATAATGCCGTGAATAGGCAGGCTGTATACTTCTCTGCCGACAGCATTGAGCAGGCGGCAAACAACACAGCGATGATTCCGCATCCTAAATAGGAGCACAATCCGAATTTTTTTCCAAAGCGGACAATCAATGTCTTCTTTCCGCTGACCGCATCCTGTTCGCGGTCTCGGTAATTGTTGATGATAAGCAGACTGTCGGTGACAAATCCGCAAGCCATGCCTGCCCATGTCACCTCAGTTGTCCAATGTCCTGTCTGAAGATAATAAGTGAATCCTACAGGCACGATACCAAAGAATATCAATACCAGTAAGTCGCCGAAACCGAGATAAGACAATGAGGTTGTATAGAGAAAACAGAACAGCACACACACCATTCCTACGGCTATCAGTGGCAGACCGCCTATAAATGCGAGCGGCAGGCCTATGAGGCACGAAATGACAGTTGTTATGGTAATGGCTGTTTTCATGGCATGTGGGGGCACCCATCCTTGCGCACACGCTCTTTCCGGACCGAGGCGGTCTTCACGGTCTGTACCTTTTGCATAGTCAAAATAGTCATTGATGAAGTTCGCGTCAATCTGCATGGCGAATGCAAACAGAAGGCACAGGATGAAAGGGTAGGGTTTGAAACCTTCTCCGGCAGTCATGGCTGCGCCTACTAAAACAGGCGAAGCCGCTCCTGTCAAGGTCTTCGGTCGTGCGGCAAGCATCCAAGCCTTGAAAGAATTGGTTTTTATGTGTGTCATGCGGGTTTATTCTTTGGCCGGTTTTATTCTTTTTCCTCTTCCCAATATTGCAGTGTTATTTTGTTGTCCGTCTTGAACAATGCCCCATATCCTTTGCGCTCATTGTTTTTGTATGAGCCATAATAATAGTTGCCGTTCACATAGTAATAGATACCATATCCTTCCCGCTTTCCGTTGACGGTCTCGCCAACATATCTGTCTCCGTTCTTGTAGGTCAGCGATTCAAACCGGTAATCCTCTTTATATTCTGCCGGAAGCAGATATTTCTGTCCTTCCTTTATTATATAGAGAGGGTCTCCCGTATGCAGGTCATATACGATATAATGTTCCTCTGCTCCGACTTTTGCCGTTTGGCTTCCCATTTTTATTCCGAACATCAGGTTCCCTTTACGGTATTGCCCGATGATTTCTCCGTCTTGGTCTGTATAGAATGTGCCATATCCATAAATGTCCCCTCCTTGTGTAATCTGTCCGAAATACTGTCCGTACACAGACTTGACCACTCCTGCCGCATATCCTGCCACGCAGTCAAAAAAGGCACCGTTATAGTCGGATGGTATCATTGGATATTTGTCTAATTTCGCGAATTGTGCTTGTGCGGTGAGTGAGCATGTCATGAATGCAAGCAGTACCGTTGAAAAAAATTGTCTTCTCATTTCTTTTAGTTTTGCATCATCTGATTAAAAAACGATGTAAAGGTAAGCATAAATAATTAAACAGAGAAAAGCCGATGAAGTTTTAGTGTCCCAACTCCATCGGCTTTACCTGAATATGCGCTAATATTCAGGCATTTGAAAAATATGGACAGACTTACAAGGGCCTGTCCATATACATGAATTATTGTTTTGTTTTATTTCCCACACTTCTTTTTCATGACAATAGCGTCAATGGCTGCTACTGCCGTAATGTTTACGATGTCGCGCACGCTGCTGCCGAAGTCAGTGAAATGTATCGGTTTGTTCAGTCCCATCTGGATAGGGCCAATCAACTCGGTGCTGTCATCGTTCATAGCCTGAAGCAACTGGTAGCCGGCATTGGCAGAACTGAGGTTCGGGAAAATCAGCGTGTTCACTTCTTTGCCCTGCAAGCGAGTGAACGGATACTTTTCATCGCGTAATTTGTTGTTGATGGCGAATTTCACCTGCATCTCACCGTCGATGGCGAGTTGAGGGTACAGTTTCTGCATTTCCTCCACAGCATGATGCACCTGTGCCGGACTGCCGTTGTTGTCAGAACCGAAGTTTGAATACGAAAGCATTGCCATGACTGGCTCGTGGTTGAAGAAACGCACGGTCTGTTCGGCAAGGCGAGCCACATCGACAATGGTCTCCGCGTCTGGATGACGGTTGATGAGAGTGTCCGCAAGGAAGTAAGTTCCCTTCTTGGAGTTGAGAATGTGCATAGTGGCAAAATGCTTGAATTCAGGACGTATGCCGATGACTTCTTTTGCCACCTTTATTGTGTTCGAGTATTTTGTGTAGATGCCGGTGATGAAAGCGTCAGCCTCTCCTGTCTCCACCATCATCATGCCGAAATAGTTGCGCTCAAACATCTTGTCGTTGGCTTCCTCGAAGGTATATCCCTCGCGCGCCTTTTTCTCGGCGAGAATCTTGGCATAACGCTCTCGGCGTTCAGCCTCGCGGTCATGGCGCAAATTTATTATCTCAATACCTTCAAGGCTCAGGTCAAGTTCTTTGGCAAGTTTCTCAATACGCTCATCGTTGCCAAGCAGTATCGGATGGCAGATGCCTTCTGCTTTGGCTTCCACAGCCGCTTTGAGCATATTCGGATGTATGCCCTCGGCAAATACCACCCGCTGCGGGCAGCTGCGGGCTGTGTCGATAAGCTGGCGGGTCAGTTTTGTCTCATATCCCATCAGCTCTTTCAAGCGAAGGGCATATGCGTCCCAGTCGGTAATGGTCTTGCGTGCCACTCCCGACTCTATGGCAGCTTTAGCTACTGCCATAGACACTTCTGTAATGAGGCGAGGGTCTACTGGCTTCGGAATGAAGTATGCTGGTCCGAATGTGAAGTTGTTCACTTGGTACACCTCGTTCACCACATCAGGAACAGGTTTCTTTGCCAAGTCGGCAATGGCGCGCACAGCCGCCAGTTTCATTTCCTCATTGATGGCGGTAGCTGCCACATCGAGCGCGCCACGGAATATATAAGGGAAACCGATTACATTGTTTATCTGGTTTGGATAGTCGCTGCGTCCTGTAGACATCAGCACGTCAGGACGTGATGCCATAGCATCCTCGTATGATATTTCCGGAACCGGGTTGGCGAGAGCGAAAACTATCGGAGATGCGGCCATTGACCGCACCATGTCCTGAGTGAGCACATTTCCCTTTGACAGACCGAGGAACACGTCCGCGCCTCTTACAGCCTCTTCAAGGGTGTGTATGTCAGTGCGGTCGGTGGCAAAGAATCGTTTGGTCTCGTTCAGGTTGTCGCGGTCGGAGGTGATGACACCTTTTGAGTCGAGCATCACGATGTTCTCCTTCTTTGCTCCGAGTGCCATGTACAGTTTGGTACATGAGATTGCTGCCGCTCCGGCACCATTGACTACAATCTTCACCTCCTCAATTTTTTTGCCTGCCACCTCCAGTGCGTTCAGCAGTCCGGCACTTGATATGATGGCTGTGCCGTGCTGGTCGTCGTGCATGACAGGAATGTCAAGCTCTTCCTTCAGTCTGCGTTCAATCTCAAAACACTCCGGAGCCTTGATGTCCTCAAGGTTGATACCGCCGAATGTCGGTGCGATGGCTTTTACTGCCTCTACAAAGCGGTCTACATCCTTTTCGTTTACTTCTATGTCGAACACATCTATTCCACCATATATCTTAAAGAGCAGTCCCTTGCCCTCCATCACCGGTTTGCCGGCTGCCGCACCTATGTCGCCCAGTCCGAGAACTGCCGTACCGTTTGATATGACAGCCACGAGGTTGCCCTTTGCAGTATATTTATATGCGTCTTGTATGTTCTTCTGTATTTCGAGGCATGGTTCCGCCACTCCCGGTGAGTATGCCAATGATAGGTCTGTCTGGGTACTGTAAGGTTTGGTCGGAACTACTTCAATCTTTCCCGGTTTGCCCTGTGAATGATAGAGCAAAGCCATTTCTTTTGTGATTTTAGCCATAAAAACTTCTATTTAATCTTTTTACTTATAAAATGCAATCTAATTCGATTGAAAACTTACTGTTTGTAAGCTCCGTCGTCTATATTTTGACCGCAAAATTACAAAAAGTTTTCTTAGAACCTGTTTTTGAATGAATAAAAATACTGTGTGGCGGTGTAATTTGCCAATGCGGGTTGGGGAATGCCACTTGCTTTTTCTTGATTATTTGCTTGTTTTTGTGCGACAGGTTCATTGGAAGATGATTACATAGGTGCATGAAAAAAATCAAGGCATTGAAAAAAATTTTTGCTTATCCGACATTTCGAGTGATTTATCTTGTTTTTATAGAATGGTTTGATGTAGGCGATGTTTCGCTGATGGATTTGACAAGCTACTTGCTTTTTGTAAATATATTCCTGACGGATGTTTTTGATGTATTCAGACAAACTTATTGACTTTTTGTAAGTGCATTTAGACAGACTCCTCCGTCGTAAGGCGACACCTTTCCTAATTTAGGGGAAGGAACTATATATCTTGTCAATCAATACGTTAGTTTCTCTGTGGACATGGTAGCCAGGCTCCTCTCCTGAGTTAGGGGAGGTGTCATGAAGTGACGGAGGAGTCTGTCAAAAATATCCGCAAAACCTCAAGCAATATGACAATTTGATATGTTAAACCCCGACTCCGTAGAATCGCCTCAAAATGAACCGAACCTTGCCGAGGTTGCAAAAACGCGATTCTACGGAGGTTTTCAAGCCTCGAAAACAGAGAAGACAAACAGAACAATCCAACCGACTAAAAGATATATAATTTCCCCTCCAAACACACCTTTTCTCCCCAAAAGCGCCCAAAAAGTCAAAATTACAAGGTGCTGAAAATTTATTTCCAAGGTACACTGATTTTTT
>JAMPEL010000023.1:9119-36281 GCA_023665185.1 Roseburia sp. | reverse complement strand
TATTTTGAAGGCGCACCGATTTTTTGCGCAAGGTGCTGAAAAAATATTTTCAAGGCGCACAAAATTTTCAAAGCCCCTTTTTCGGCCCAAAATCGGGCATTTTTCAGAATCATCCTCTCAAAAAGACCGTAACAAGCTTTTGCATGCTCTGAAAAACAAAAATGGATTTTGAACCCGAAAAAAGATGGTTATAAGACTAAAATTTCATAACTCGTTGATTATCAACACATCCTATTTTGCTTCAAGCATTCAGTTTTACACCAAAAACCACACCTTTTCGCTAAAAATATATTTCGCTGATAATCAGCTATTTATCAGTAAAATTTCAAAATGCAAGTCCCAACCTCCGGGAAATAGCCGTGCAAAATGTTAAAAAAATGCTTCTTTGAGAACTGACATTTTGTCAATTGTTCTTGTCTGTATGTCAAGAATAAATACCAATAAAAAGTATTCGGGCGGAGCGCTCAAAGTGAACAATCGGCCCGAACACCTTTGGTTCATCCGACATTTGGAGTGACAATGAATCACACCGTATGCGTTAGCTTTATGACTGCGTGATAATAAGACAGATGAATAAGGTATATATTTGCATACAAAAAAGGTTGCCCGATTTGTGTCGGACAACCTTTCTATATAAAACAGTTCGCTTGCGTGCGCTACTGTTCCGGCTATGCCTTTACGTTTATTTCTTTATTTTGTAAAGGGCAAATGTCTTTGCAGGAACGCTTGCAGAAAGCGTAGCGTCGCTCACACTGATTTCCTTTGTCTGAGGAACATACTTTGTAGGATTGTCAAGCGTGTTCTCTCCGTCCATGTTGTCAGCAGAATAAGTGGTGACACTTCCGGCATGGGTGCCCTTCTTCAAGCCTTTGAGGTTGAGCGTCACATCCTGTGCCTTGTCGCCAGTGTTGACAACCTTGACAATCACTTCATTGGTTGATTTCTCATATACGGCGCTTGCGAACAGACCGTCCTGACCCTCTTTGCCTGCCACCGGCTTGCCGCCCATTGTCAGACTGAGCACGTTGGTTCCCTTGTTGTGCATGTACATCTGCTGCACATAGTAAGAGCAAGTGCGGAAAGTGCGGAGGTTGTCATACCAAATCATGTCAGGACGCCACTGCCATCCGTCTACGTGTGCAAACAGAGGAGCGTAGGTTGCCATCTCCACTACATCGGCATTGCGCTCGACACCTGTCAGGAAGGCTGCCTCAAGAAGAGCTGCCTCGAAATGGTTCCACTTCTTGCCTCTTCCGTGGCACGCATACTCGCCGGCAAATACTTTCGGGCCCTTTCGCTGGTAGTTGTCATAGCGGTCGCCGCTTGCGAGGAACCAAGATTCCGGACGGTAGAAATGCTCGTCAACGAGGTCGGCGCCAAGCTTGCGCATCTCAGGCCACAGATATTCAAAGTCGCCACCTTCAGAGTTTGGACCGGAAGAGCCGATAATCTTGATGTTCGGATATTTCTTGCGTACTTGCTCTACGAAAGGCTTCAGGTTTTCCGGATAAATCTCGCCCCACTGCTCGTTTCCGATAGCCACAAACTTCAAGTTGAATGGCTCTGGGTGTCCCATCTCATCACGCAACTTAGCCCATGAGTTCTTTGCAGGGTCGCCGTTGGCAAACTCTATAAGGTCGAGTACATCGTCGATGTAAGGCTGAAGCTGGTTCAGAGGCACATGTTTGTCAGTACGGTTGGAGCCGTTCTGGAACTCACATGAAAGACCTACATTGAGCACAGGCAGAGGCTCCGCGCCTATTTCCTCGGAAAGAAGGAAGTACTCATAGAAGCCGAGACCGTAGCTCTGATAATAGTCAGGGAAGAAACGATAATCGAATGTGTAGTGCCAGCGGTTCTCGTTGAGCGGACGGTTCTCTACCGGTCCTACGGAGTTCTTCCACTGGTAGCGTGTGGCAAGGTCTGTACCCTCGACAATACATCCGCCCGGGAAGCGGAACACACCCGGATGGAGATCGTAGAGAGCCTGCGCCAGGTCTTTGCGCATACCGTTCTCGTGTCCGTTCCATGTGTCTTTCGGGAAGAGACTCACGTGCTCAAGATCTACATTCGCGCTGTTGCGTCCGAGCATCAGGCGGAGAGTACCCTTGTCGACAGTCTTGTTTGCCTTGATAACCACGTCATACTTTTTCCATTCCTTTGAGTCTATCTTGATGTTTGTCTCAGAGAACTGCTGGCGCTCGTCCATAGTTTTCGGGTCGCAAAGCATCACGCGTACAGTAGCCTCGCCACCGTCCGGAACTCTTGCCCACACCGAGAAGCGGTATTCGGCGTCTTTCTCATAACCGATGCCGAAGAATCCCTCGTTCTCAAGTCCTGTGAACTTGTCGCTGTGTCCGGAATATCCCAGACGCACATAATGAGGATTCTTGCTGAAAGGGCCGTCATTCTTCAACTGTATGTTGCCGAAAGTGTTCCAGCCCATATAATGGTCTGGGAACTCGAATGAGCGGTTCTTGACAAGCTCACCGTACAGACCACCGTCAGCAGCGTAGTTTATATCCTCGAAGAAGATACCGTACATAGTCGGCTGCACTGTGGCACCGAGCTTGGACGTGTTGATATCAAGCTGGTGGGAAGCACTTTGTGCCATTGCGCAGGCAGCAAAACCGATAGCTGCCAATGTTGTGCCAATTTTAATCATAACTTAATTACTTTATTTAGTATTAGAATTTTAAACTTCTTGGGGCAAAGATAGAGCAAACTTGCTTCATATACAAATTTTTATCGCCTTTTGCGTTTTTCCGCCCTCAGTTTGTTTTTTTTTCAAATAACCGCTATTTTTCTGCCGTTTACTATGTAGATTCCTTTTGGCAGACGGACTGTAGTCGTTCCCTGTCCTACGGTTTCTTCCACGACAACCGTGCCGCAGATGTTGGCAATGACTATGCGCGTGTTTCTCAATGTCGTGATGCGCAGCACTCCTTTTTCGGCTGACAGACTGAAATCTGCCGCACCCTCCGTGACGTTCTTGCCTATTGCGTCCACTACAGGCAGTGGTTGATAATATAAGGTAAGATGGTCTGCGCTCCACCAGTTGCTTTTGTCGCATTCAGCCAATATGGTTATTCGCATCTTTCCGCCTTGCTCCACCTTTATATTCTCAACCGACGTGTTGTGCCAGCCATTCGGATATTCGCTGTCGGCTTCCGACTGGTTGCCTGTGCAGTTTGCCTTCTGCGAATATGTCTGCTCCGTACCGTCAGCCTGCGTTACAGTGGCAGAGAGTGTCAGCACGGCAGTGGAAGAGCCGCGCAACAGGGCTGAGAGCGAGTATTCTCCTCGCGGAACATATTCAATGGTCTGCTCCATTCGTGAGGTGAAGGCTGTGCCCGACCATTTGTTCCAATACGGATTTGTGGTGGTGTCGTTCCACGGCTCTCCCTCTGCCACCTCCACATTTTCGGTTGTCCATCCGTAAGTGTCCTTTCTGTCGCAATCGGTATTTATGATAAGCTGCGACGCGTCTGTCTGCCAGTCCGTTGTCTCGACAAACAAGGCGCGGTAACGCTCGTCCGTCTCTGCCATCACCTTTTCGGCGAAAGCGGCATAGCCTTCTGTCAGCATGTCCTCTTCCTTTCCGAGATACCTCAGACTGAAGTCATCGGCTCCTGCCCAGCGTGCCGACATTGTGCCTATGTTGCGCAGTCCAATCCGCATTTGTCCGTCTCTGACGACAATACGCTCGATGACATTTTTCCGGGAATAATCTATCTCACTGTCTGTTACGACAGGACTGAAATATTCCATTCCGCCGGAAACGGCATACAGTCCGACATGTCCGTTTACTTGTGCCCCTTCCACTCCGTTGGTAGAGTTGAAGCATACGGCAGACAGCTCATACACACCGTTTGCCAAGTCGGAAAGCTCTTGGTAGTAATCGAAATTGATGGTTTCAGCTGTGCTGTTCCACACTTCAAGGTAGGTGTCGCCTACATCTTTCGTATAGCCGTTTGCCGCACTGCGCTGGCATGTCCATCCCGGCACGTTGTCCTTGCTGTCGGTCTCAATGTCCGGATTGGCGATGAGTCCGGAAGATACAGCCGCGCTTTCTGTCGTGCCTCCGTACAGGGTGGTTACGCACACCCGGAACCTGTCGGCATTGTAATCGGCAGTGTTTATATCAAAAGTGTATGTCAGCTCGCTGCTGTCAAACTTTGTCCTGTCGGTGTCTGTATGGAAATCAGTCCATACTCCTTCGTGCTTGCACTGTATTCTCAGTGTTTCCGTCACGTCCGTATTAGGATTGCTGACCGAGAACACGGCTTTTCCTGTGTGACTGTCCACATCTATGGAAAGGGTTACAGTTTTCACACCCGGTTTCCACCAGTTCGGCACCGGCACGTAATCGGCATTGTAGGCAAAGTTGGAAAAGCATTTGCTGTAGGCTTGTCCTGCCGGAGTGAACCAGTTGTCATCATGACTGATAAGCCAGCGTGTCCAACCTGAGTCATAATTGTAGAAAGCATAGCGTTCGATGAAAGGCGCGCTCTCCAGCATTTCCTGAATGGCAAGTACAGCCTTGCGGTTTTCTTCTGTCGATGATGGTGCGGAGCCGCTTATCCACGACGCGCCAATCTCCCATTCTGTAATCCATATAGGGCGGTGCGTATTGTCGTATATAGACTTCAGGTTGTTGTACCACTGTTGCGCGTCGTTGCTTCCCTTTCCTTCCCAATAGCAGTGGGTGGCGATGAAGTCACAACGGTATCCCATGTCGTCCACATGTCCCGCATATTCTTTCAGCCATGAGGCATCGGTAGCCGCCGGTGAGCCTATACGCATACCGGTGGACTGCAAATTTGGAGTGATGGTGCAGGCGGTCCATGCGCTTGTCACACCGCCGCATGAACAGTTTTCGTGCTGTTCCGAATGGTCCGGTTCGTTGATTCCGAGTACGGCAGTGGCGGCCTCGTGTCCTGCAATCTGGCTCATGGAAGGCCAGTAGCGGTGTTGCTGTATAGGAATATATTCCATGTCGGAAGTCGATTTCCTGTCCGCGCTCCATGTATAGTACCATGTCGTGCGCAGACGTTGCGTGTCCTCCTTTATTTTGGAGTCTCCGCTTGTGCTTCCCCAGCCCTTCTTTGACACATACTGCCATTTCTTGATGTGTATGGACGAGACGCGCCGCGAAAGAGCTTCCGGCAGCTCGCTGATGTCTATATCCTTGTGGTCTGCCACATACACACGGCTGTAACCGCTGCCGTCTTTTCCTGTGGCAAGCACTGCCATGTAGCCGCGACGCAACTTGAATCCTTGCAGCAGATTGTTGTGGGCGGACAAATCTTTATTGTTGCCTGTTTCGAGGGCAATCTCCGTACCTCCGTAATTCTTTTCCGTATAACCGGTAAATGGTTTTTCTGCCGGAACGGGAATTACCACGGCACCGTCGAGCCATATCGCCACACGCACGTTTTTGTCGTTCACGGCTGCCGTTCCGTTGACGGTAACGTGGCTGAGATATTGGCTTATTACTTCGCTCGGACGGATGTGCTCGAATATAATCCATGCCCTTTCGTTCTGTATGTCTATTGTCACACCATCAGCCACAGGAACCGTCTGGCTGATGATGTGCAGGTCTATTTCTTCTGCCAGTGAGAAATCAGCCAAAGCGCAATAGATGTCACGTTCTTTGACTCCATACGCATTGGTGTATGTATCCGACTGTGCCGCACTGATTGAGGTCTCGTAGCCTGAGGAAAGAGCCTCGAATACAGTGAACCAAGCACGGTTGGTGTTGAAGGATTTGTCGTAATACGCGCCGGCAAAATCGTCAGTAGTCCAGTCTACTCCCAGACAGTTGCCGGTTTTCTTTTTAGATACTACCTTTCCGGCAAATCCTACAGATGCGCTCCAAAGGTAAGCGTCTCCACTGCCTTTCTCCTTAAAAAGCAGACTGTAGCCGTTGTCACCGGCAACGAGGTATCTGCCACTGCTTTTCTGCCGCAGCATCACATATCCAGATGTGCCGCTTTCTTCTGCCACAAAGACATAGCTGTCCGCGCTGCCTGCCTTTCCTATCTCAGAAAGTCGGGGAGTGGTTCCGTCCTCGCTTTCTCCCAATACCTTATTGTAATAGTCGCTGACGATATAATATTCCTTGCCCGACTGTATGTCTTTTGCCTGTATGTTGCCGGTGCAAAGAAGAAGGAACAGAAATATAAGGGCCTGCAAATGTGTGTTCATAAATAAATAGTGTGTGTTTTTTTTAGTCAACCTGAATCATGGGGCTTTTTCCAAAGAATACAAACCGCGCGATAGAAGTTCAAGGTTGGACAAGGTGAATACTGAAAATGACATGAAAAAAGCCGCAAAGTTATAAAGCTGTTATCCGTACAATGTATCACAAAACAATCTTATAACTTCGCGGCTCTCAGATATTTAAGGGAATCTTAGTCTTTGATAAGATTCTTTCCTGTCATCTCTGCCGGCTGTTCCAAGCCCATGATATGCAGGATAGAAGGTGCCACATCGGCAAGGATACCGTCACTTACAGTAGCGTTCTTGTTCTCTGTGACATAGATGAATGGAACAGGATTGAGAGAGTGAGCCGTATTTGGTGTGCCGTCCGCATTGATTGCGTTGTCCGCATTTCCGTGGTCTGCGATAATGATTGTCTCATATCCTGTGGCTTTTGCAGCCTCCACCACTTCTTTTACGCATGTGTCCACTGCCACAACAGCCTTCTCGATTGCCTCATAGATGCCTGTATGGCCAACCATGTCGCCGTTAGCGAAATTGACCACGATGAAGTCGTACTTGTCTTCCTTGATGCTTGCCACCAGCTTGTCCTTCACCTCGTATGCCGACATTTCAGGCTGGAGGTCGTATGTAGCCACCTTTGGAGAGGCAACAAGAGTACGCTCCTCGCCCTCGTATGGAGTCTCACGTCCTCCGTTGAAGAAGAATGTCACGTGTGCATACTTCTCTGTCTCCGCAGTGTGAAGCTGCTTCAGTCCTTTTGAGCTGATGTACTCGCCCAAAGTATTCTCTACATTTTCTTTCGGGAAAAGGATATGTACACCTGTGAAAGATGCATCGTAAGGAGTCATACAGTAGTATTGCAGACCCGGAATTGTCATCATTCCCTCTTCTGGCATGTCCTGCTGAGTGAGCACTACTGTCAATTCCTTAGCGCGGTCGTTGCGGTAGTTGAAGAAGATAACCACATCGCCTTCCTTGATACGTCCGTCCACATTGGCATTGACAAGCGGCTCCATGAACTCGTCTGTGTTCTTGTGGTCTTCAGAATCGCTGTCATAGCAGCTCTGTACACCCTCAACCATGTCTGTACACTTGCGGCCCTCGCCGTTCACGAGCTGGTCATATGCTATCTTCACACGGTTCCAACGCTTGTCGCGGTCCATTGCATAAAAACGTCCGATGATGCTTGCGATGTGGCCTACGTTCTCATCACAATGCTTCTGTAACTCGGCGATGAAGCCCTTGCCGCTCTTCGGGTCTGTGTCACGTCCGTCCATGAAACAGTGAACGTATGTGTTCTCCACACCGTATATCTTGGCAATGTCTATCAGTTTGAACAAGTGGTCAAGAGAGGAGTGTACGCCACCGTTGGATGTCAGTCCCATAAGGTGGATGCTCTTGCCGTTGTTCTTTGCATATTCGTATGCAGACACAATCTCCGGGTTCTGAAGAATGCTGTTGTCCGCACAGGCGCGGTTGATTTTCACAAGGTCCTGATAAACCACACGTCCGGCACCGATATTCAGGTGTCCTACCTCGGAGTTACCCATCTGTCCGTCCGGAAGACCTACGTTCTCGCCACTTGCCTGAAGGGCAGAGTGGGGATAGTTTGCATTGAGCGAGTCAATATAAGGTGTAGGAGTGTTGAAAATAACGTCTCCTTTTCCGTGAGAACCGATTCCCCAACCATCGAGAATCATCAAAAGAGCTTTCTTTGCCATAATCTTATATTTTGAATTTTTCTTTTTATGTCTGCTAAAACCGTTTGTTCCGCAAAGTTAGCAAATTGCCATGAAATAAAGTGAAACTGAGTGCGAAAGATTCCGTTAAAATCATTTCTTTATGATGGAAGTCTGAGGATTCCGCAGTCCTTTGCCACTGACGTAGAAGGCTTTTGCTGTGCCGAACTTAAGGTTGAAGTCTATCCGCAACGGCAAATGATTGAGGTCATCAGTAATGAAGAAGCGCAGCAGTTCCTTTTCTTTTTCTTTCTCCTCATAGTCGAGGAGAGAAAAGACAAGGCAGCGGTAAGTCACTCCATCGTTTGCCTTGAAATTCTCGGTTCCGCGGAATACGAGGACTTGTTCTTCCACTTTCTTGCCTGTTGCCATAGGAAACAGAATCCTGTGTCCCGGCTTGTAACCGGAGGTGTCGAATGAGCGTGCGACGGAAAGAATGCTCAACATGTCATAGTTGCATTCCGACGACTCATGAGTGTTTTCCGACCACACTCCATGCTTGTTGAGATATTTCTGCCGTACATTGCTTTTGCCCGCAGGATATGAATACCACACCTCGTCTACGGTGTAGTGCTTGCCTTCTGTGGCGCCTTTCCTGAAATACAGCGGCACAAGCTCCGGAGTCACATAGCTGATGAGCGTGTCTTTCATCGGAAAGACGGAATTGCAACGCTTGCTGCCGAGAAACAGCAAATCAGTACGCAATGCTTTCTCGCCGTTGCGAACCGCCGAGGTGGTGCGGTAATGGGCTGCCCCGGCTTTCACCCAAATGAATTTCCAGTTGAAATAAAGGTCATACGTGAGCTGTTCTCCCGGATTGAACGCAAAGTTGTCGTGCTTGCATTGTGCCTGCATACACAAAACAAGCAGTAATGAATAGATGACTGCAATAGCTCTCATGCGTGTATATCTTATGCCAACCTCACGTGTATGTCTCTTTCCCGATATGGGTGTCCGTACACGCTTCCGTCGCCGTTATTTCTTTTTGCTTTTCCGTTCCGAGTTACGGTTCTTGATTGATTTTTCCTTGTCCGGCTTCTGCTTGGTTATCTTTTCCGGCTTTTGTTTCGGAACAGGAGTGGCTGTGACGTTCCACGTCTGCGACACATCCCACAAGGCGCGCAGGTTCAGGCCGCCAGGATAATAATACACCTCTTCCGCCTGCTCATGTGCGTTATAGTCGCCAGTGTCCCACACACCGTTGCCGTTGCGGTCGTAGAAAAGCCGCAAGTAATACAGTCCCGGATTAATGAAATATATGTCAGCTTTTCCTCCATCCGACTTGACGGTGCTCACCACCTTGTCGCTGCCGTCCATAAGCTGCACGACAGCCGATGTATCGGCATTCTGCAAAGTGACAAACAGTGAGCTGTATGAGTCCAGCGACTTTACTTTTATCGTTTTCTTGAATCCTTCGGAGTGTTTGCCGTAAATATTCACAAACGCGCCTGTGTCCACTACCAGCTCATAGGTCTTTTCCGGTTCCCATTCGGCATAGAGCCTGTACGACAGAATTTTGCCCGGCTGCTGCCTGAATATAAACTGTCGCGGCTCGTAGATGGAATCTATCTTCTCCGAGAAATGGAAACAAGTCATGTCGATGGTGTCTATCGGTTCCGGCACCACCATGTCGATGTTCTTATTAGGGTCGATAACAGTGCTTCCGACAATCCTCACCTCCATCAGCTCCTCCGGCATAGGCGGAATCACAATGTCTTCCTCCTCGTCCTTCTGACGCTTTTTCTTCTTGCCCTTCTCTTTTGTCTTCTCTTTCGCTGTATCCTCTGGCTGCGCCTTTTCAGAATCCGTTTCTGCCGCGCTGTCGGCAGTCTCCGCCACTGTCTCTTCCTCGTCTGCCTCCTTCTCCTCTTTTCGCTTGGCTTTCATTGCATTCTTCTGCTGACGCTTGTATTCCTTCACCCATTCCTCATAGGCTTCTTGCTTCTGCTTCTCCATCTTTTCCTTGCTCAGGCGGGAGTAGAGCGACAATGTGTCAGTCGTCAGCGCAAGCATTCCGGTGGTGTCCGTCGCATAATAAGTGACCGACATTTCCAGAGTGTCTATATTATAGATGAGCGAGTCTCTTATCCAGTAAGTAAGCGTGTCCTTGTTCTCACTGGCATCGACAATGAAAGCACTGTCCGCATCGAAGTTCAAGCCCTTAATCAGCGGCAGAGTGTCCGACGGTGAGGTGAAATACAAAGAGAACTGATGCAGCACAGGACGCTCGTTCTTCAACAGGTAGCGGTCTTGTAGCTTCTCCTGAAACGCAAGCAGCACAATGTCGTCGGGAAAGAAATGCGTGTATGGTGTCATGACTATGGAGTCGTAATGTATGCTGTCATGCCATATTGTGTCAGGACGTATGTCGGGACGGCACGACGGTGTGATGACACGGTCGGTAAACGCCACCATCTCGCTTTTTTGGTCGAACAAGAAATTCTGGTTCTGGTCGTTCAGTGCAAATACCCTGTATTGTCCCGGTGCGATGCCCTTTATAACGAAATGTCCTCGGCTGTCAGTCCTTGAGATGCGCTCAAGCGGTTTGGTACGGAATATGCTGTCAGGAAATGTCGTGCCGGTAGTGTCCGTCAAAGAGTCCACTGAATAAAGCCCCACGAGCATTCCCTTTATAGGTTCCAGATTAGAAGCGTCGAGCACATGTCCCGACACTTGGAATGTGTCGATGTCCTCGCCGGTAGAAAAAGTAAAGGCATAGTCACCCATCGGGTTGCCCTCGTTGTTGTCCTCTATGGCGTCGGCAAAATCAATTGTGTAGGTTGTGTTCCGCCTCAGTGTGTCAAGCAGTGTGACAGTGATTTTCTTCCCTGATGCGGAAATCTCCGGCTGCTCTTTCTGAGGAGGCGATATGACCACTTTCTCTGCGGCATTCTCCAGTTTTACATTCTCGTCAAACTCAAGCACCACCTTTGTGGCACGGGAATTTGTCGAGGCATATTTGGGCGATGTGCGCACAATCTTTGGCGGGGTCTCATCGTATGGACCTCCGTCGGGTGTGCCGATATTGGCACAGGCGGCAAAGAAAAGCGTGGCAAAAAATGCTACAAATATGTATGATTGCCTTTTGGTCATAGAGTTATATACTTTTATAATATTGGTTTACGAATGAATGCTTGGCTAAATATCCTCGCTTTTTTCAACCGTTTTTGTAGGTGTTTCGACATACTCCTCCGTCGCTTCGCGCCACTCCCACCGTCGCAAGCTCCCCAAATTGCTCCTATTACGCAATTGCCCCTAACTTAGGGGAGGATTTATATACCGTGTTAATGAGCCTGTCAGTGTGGTAACTTGGTTCCTCCCCTAAGTTAGGGGAGGTGGCGCGAAGCGACGGAGGAGTCTGTAAAAAACATTGAGTAGTCTGTAAAAGAATACACAGGCAAAAGAAACCAAGCCCAGCACAAACACCTCGGTTTTCTACAAAAGCCCCAGCAGCTCTTCTATATATTCCCGGCTGTTGCTCAGGCGCGGTATTTTATGCTGTCCGCCGAGCTTGCCCTTGCCTTTAAGCCATTCCTCAAACAGCCCTTTCCTTGCCACAACAATCTCCAGCGGCTGCAAGGTGATGTTCTTATGACGCTTCGCCTCGTAGTCGGAATTGATGGCTTGCAGGGAGCGGTCGAGGATTTTGGCAAACTCGTCTATCGAGTCCGGCATCTTGGCAAACTCAATCACCCACTGGTGGCGGCACTTCGCGTTGGCATCCATGAAAATAGGAGCCGCCGTATAGTCAGTCACCTGCGCGCCGGTAGCGATGCAAGCCTGTTCAAGACCTTTCTCCGCATTGTCCACAATCAGTTCCTCGCCAAAGGCGTTGATAAAGTGCTTGGTGCGTCCGGTGATGACGAACTTATAAGGATTCTTCTGGGTGAACTTCACCGTGTCGCCTATCATGTATCTCCACAATCCGCAGGTTGTACTGATAATCATGGCATAATTGACTCCTGTCTCCACTCCCCAAAGCGGCACGACAGTGGGGTTCGGCTTGTCGATTTGGTCGAGCGGCATGAACTCATAGAACACCCCGTAGTCAATCATCAGCGTCATTGCCGGGTCGGCAAGGTCGGTCTGTATTCCGAAAAATCCCTCACTGGCATTATATGTCTCCATATAGTGCATACCCGGAAGCGTGATGATGTTCTTGTATTGCTCGCGATAAGGAGTGAAAGCCACACCTCCGTGGAAGAACACCTCAAGGTTGGGCCATATATTGTCGAGTGTCTTCTCGCCGCTTATCTCCATGATGCGGTTAAGCACGGAGAGCATCCACGACGGCACACCGCTTATGTTGGTCACGTTCTGTGTCATGGCGGCGCGCGCAATCTTCTCGCGCTTTTCCTCGAAATCGGCAAGCAGGGCCACTTCCTTTTCCGGTATGCGGGTAAGGTTCACGGCTTTAGGTATGTTCTCGATAAGAATGGCACTGAGGTCGCCGACAAGACTGTTCGGAGTGTTGAGGTTCGGAGTGTGGCTTCCGCCGAGTATGAGGCTCTTTCCCGAGAACATGCGGCTCTTCTTGTTGATGGCAAGATAGCTCGACACGCAGTCCGTGCCTCCTTTATAGTGTATGTCCTTCAGTCCTTCCCTGCTTACGGGGATGAACTTGCTCTTGTCATTGGTCGTACCCGACGATTTGGCGAACCATCTCACTTTTCCTCTCCACAGCACATCCGGTTCTCCTTCCCTCATCCGTCTGATGTATCCTTTCAGTTCCTCGTAAGTGTTTATGCCCACATTCCTTGTGAATGCGGAATAATCTTCGATATTTGCATAATTGTGTCCGTGTCCCCATTCTGTCTGCTCTGCCGCGCTGACAAGATGGCGCAAGACCTTATGTTGCATTTCCTCTGCCTCGGTGGCATATTTGCCGATAGCCTTTTGCCTTGCAGAGAAATAGAATCTGTTCAAAAATCTTGTAGAGTTCATCGTGGATAATTATTTGGGCAAAGATACGACATTAATCTGAATTGACGGATATGTAGAATGAAAATAACGTGCGTTTAGGGAAGGATGGGAGGGGAGCTGAGTCGGCTGCCTGAAAATCCGGGACGGACTTTTTCTTCTCGGCATACAAGCGGTGACGTTTGACATTTTGTCAGTTGGAAAAAAAGCTTGAATTTAACAATTGAGGTGGTTTGCATTCGACTGAAAAGTGTCTGATTCTTGTTGTGAAAAGGCTAAGTATTTGATAATCAGGTAAATATATTTTTGGGAGGAAAGGCGCGGTTTTTGATGCAGAACTGGGTGTTTGACTCAAAATAGGAAGGGCTGATAATCAGCGTGTTATGAAAAATCCGTCTTAAAATGGTCTTTTTTCGGGCTTAAAATCCATTTTTGTTTTTCGGGGCATGTAAAAATTTGTTGCGGTCTTTTTGAGAGGACGATTCTGAAAAATGCCCGATTTTGGGCCGAAAAAGGGGCTTGAAAAATTTCGTTCACCTTGAAAATATTTTTTCAGCACCTTGCGCAAAAAATCGGTGCGCCTTCAAAATAAATTTTCAGCACCTTGTAATTTTGGGTTTTGTTGGGCTTTTTGGGGAAAATGGTGTGTTTGGAGTGAATTTTGTTTGTCTTTTAGTCGGGCGGATTGTTCTATTTGTTCACTTGAAATTCGAGGTTCGGAAACCTCCGTAGAATCGCGTTTTTGCAACCGAGGCAAGGCGCGGTTCATTTTGAGGCGATTCTACGGAGGCGGGCTTTAACATATCAAATTGTCATAAGTTTTGATGTTTTGTTGATGTTTTCGACAGACTCCTCCGTCGCAAAGCGACACCTCCCCTAACTTAGGGGAGGAGCCAGGTTACCATATTTGCAGAGAAACTAACGTGCTGATTGACAAGGTATATAGCTCCTCCTCTAAGTTAGAGGAGGTGTCACGAAGTGACGGAGGAGTCTGTCTGAATATATCACAGAACACATTTACAAATAGTCAATCAATCTGTTTGAACACATAAAGAAACACACTTACAAATGGTCAAGGAGTCTGCCGCTTTTGAGCTTACTCGCACCACACGGCCCCGGTCATTCCAGTCTGAATGTCATCCGGTGGTAAGGTGTGGCACCGTGCTCCGCAATGCCCTTGCGGTGCTCTTTTGTCGGATAACCGGCATTGTGGTCCCATCCGTAGAACGGAAACTCCTCGTGCAGCTTCGCCATATAATCGTCTCTCCATGTCTTGGCAAGAATAGACGCGGCGGCGATGGACAGATATTTACCGTCACCCTTCACGATGGTCGTATGCGGAATATCCGGATAAGGATAGAACCTGTTTCCGTCGATAATCAAAGCCTCCGGACGGACGGCAAGCGCGTCAATGGCGCGGTGCATGGCTGTGATGCTTGCCTTCAGGATGTTCATCTCGTCAATTTCCTGCGGAGTGGCAATCCCTATTGCCCATGCGATGGCGTCCCGCTCAATCTCCTCCCGCAAAGCGTATCGCATACGGGCAGTCAGCTGTTTGGAGTCGTTCAGCTTCTCATTGCGATAATCTTTTGGCAAAATGACGGCTGCGGCATATACGCTTCCTGCCAGACAGCCGCGCCCGGCCTCATCGCAGCCCGCCTCTATCAGGCTTTCA
Organism: Roseburia sp.; assembly: GCA_023665185.1. Lineage (GTDB taxonomy): Bacteria > Bacteroidota > Bacteroidia > Bacteroidales > Bacteroidaceae > RGIG8745. The sequence goes on along the minus strand of JAMPEL010000023.1, from coordinate 21,719 downwards.
TTATAATAAGGTAACAGCATAACTTTGTATTTTGAAGATTTTATGTCCGGCAAAATTAGGGATAAAATATGAGATTTCCGGCTTTATGGTTGCGGTTAATGATACGGGAGAGCAGGAAAAACGGGTCGGAAGAATGGCATAAATGGAATGCTGAGTTTGTCAATTAGCGAGCTGTCTCTCTCTTTTTTGATAAAAAAAGTATAATAATCGCATATTTAGATATTCTTTTCAAGCAGATATGGCGCAAAATGAAATAATATCGCTATTTTTGGAAAAATTTATTCCTTAACCAAATGAACGGATGTGATTTCCGCATCTGTTGTCAGTATTAGGTTACACCTGACGGACTATAAACTAAAACTATCTGCCATGAACAAAAACACGGACAGCGAGATTAGGGGACTGTTGGACAACATGACTCCCATCACATTGGAGGAAATGTCGTCGATAAGGCTCATGAACAGGCTCGACACAAAGTATGTGGCGTCAAAGCGACAGCTTGTGGAGTTGCTCAAACTTGTACAGGGGAAATATTTCGTACAACAAATCAATGGCGACCGGATAAGTCCATACCGGACAACGTATCTCGACACAGACGAGCATACGATGTATATGCTGCATCACAATAAAAGGGCGAACAGGGTGAAGGTGAGAGTGCGCACCTATCTCAGTTCCGGCGACTTGACTTTCCTTGAAGTGAAAAACAAGAACAATCACATGCGCACAAAGAAAAAGAGGATAAGAGTAGGGTCGCTTGAAGAGGGACTGGTATCGGACGAGGCCGCAGACCTTGTCATGGCACGCGCCGGAATGGAGCTGTCGAGACTGCACCCGGTGGTGCAGAACCATTTTGAGCGCATCACCCTTGTAAACTATGGAAAGACAGAGAGACTGACCATAGACTTCAATGTGCAGTTCCATAACTTCGAGACCGGCAACGACTGCCATACCGGCAACATTGTCATCATTGAGCTTAAGCGCGACGGCAATGTGTTCTCCCCCGTATGCAGCCTGCTCCGCGACATACATGTCCACCCGACAGGGTTCAGCAAATGCTGCATAGGAATGGCTATGACAGACAAGGGGCTGAAACAGAACAACTTCAAGCTGAAGCTGAGACAACTGGAGAAAATTAATTCATACGTCTGAGAGACAGGCTGCCGCGCAGTCTGACGCTGCGGCACTGTTCTGGACAATTCGTACAATACAAAAAAACAATACAAAACAATGGATTCAATCAACTATTTCTTGTCTGTGCTGACAAGCGACACGTGTCGTCTCATCGACCTCTTGCTGAGATTAATCATCAACACGGCATTCACCGTAATCATCGCCAGGGCATTCTATTTCCCGAAAAGCCGAAGAAAGGATTTCTTCTTCACATTCATACTTGTGGGATTCTGCATATTCATGCTGATACACCTTATGGGTGACGCCAAAATAAAAACAGGTATCGCAATGGGACTGTTTGCCATATTCTGCATCATGCGTTACAGGACTGAGTCTGTTCCAATACGCGAGATGACCTACCTGTTCCTTGTCATCTCGCTGTCTGCCATCAACGCGTTGGCATGGGAGGCGGACATATCGAGCAAGCATCCTGAGTTTCTCGTTCCGGAACTGACAGCAATGGGAGAGCTTCTGCTGACGGACGTTCTTTTCGCCCTTGTGTTATGGATTGCGGAAAGAGGAAAGTGGGTCAAGGGATTGGCTTCCAAATATATAAAGTATGACAAGATTGACCTTATCACACCTGAGCGTCATGACGAGCTTATTGCCGACTTGAAGGCGCGTACCGGTCTCGACATCACAAAAGCGGAGATTGGCTCCATCGACTTCCTTAAGGATATGGCTCTTATAAAGATTTACTATAATGCCGAGGAGGTGGAGTCGGATGATGAGCTGACAAAGATGCCTAAGCTGTACAGTTAGTGACTTTTATGGCTGGCGGGCGGCAGGGACGGATGTATTGTCCTCTTGCCATTTGCCGGCAGACAACATTTGTTTTTCTAATTCTTATCGATGAAATGAAAAGAATACATATTCTATTATTCGCGCTTATCGCAGGATTGGGCGGTAAGGCTGTCGCACAGACAGACTCCGGAAATGATGATTTCGGAACAGACCTCAGTGTGAGTTTTGACAAAAAGCTCGCGCCGCGCCTTAATTTGGGCATAGAGGGAAGTATGCGCACACAAAGCAACTCGGAGCGTGTAGACAGATACACAGTCGGCGCAGACCTGTCATATAAGTTCATCAAACGGAAGACGTTCGGAATGAAGGTCAGCGGAGGATTTGAGTATATGTGGGTGCAGAAACTGAGTGAGACGAAAGAAAAGCATGGCGATGTGTTTGACGAGACACTCGGGGAATATGTCAGGGGTGTCAATGGGTACAATATCACCGACAGGTATTGGCGCAACCGCCACCGTACCACACTCAGTGTGTCGGGAGAGTACTCGCCGTCGAAACGCTGGTCGTTCACGCTGAAGGAGACAATGCAGTATAATCATTATTGTGCTGAGGATTCTGTCGGACGCACCAAGATACGCTACAAGTATAATGACGATGACGAGATGTACACCACAGAAACACGTGACTTGAAGGCTGTGAATCCGAAAGACAGGTTTGTGCTCCGTTCTAAGTTTACGGCGGAATACAATATCAAGGGACTGCCTGTCAATCCGTTTGCGTCTCTCGACTATGGATACGGCATCAACTATACGGCTCACAAGTGGAAATTGTCTGCCGGCGCCGATTATAAACTGAACAAGAAAAACAAGCTGACAGTGTTCTATCGTTTCCAGACGGATGATGACGATGACGAGCCTAACGGACATATTGTGGGTGTGGGATACAAACTTTCTTTTTAAACCATCGGCACAAAAACAGGTCTATTTGTCAATAATGAAAGGATATATGAAACGGATATTTACTACAATTCTGGCAACTGCGGCACTGAGTGCTGCCGCTTTTGCCGATAACTACAGCCTCTATCTTGAACCGACAGAAGGCAATGTATCGGAATGGACACTGACATCGCTGGACAAACTGACATTCCGCAATGGAAATATTGTTTTTACTACCACAGACGGAGCAGAAAGCACCGTGCCTATATCCGGTGTGAGAAGGCTGTTTTTCAGCACACCCGAGATACAGGGAATTGACGGTATGGGAACAGACGGAAGTAATGTGGCATGGGACGGCACTTGTCTGTACGCCGGAACACAAGTCGGCACAGCCGTAACAATCTACAATGCCGCTGGAACGGTTGTTGCAAGACAGACGGCTGGCGAGAACGGCATCATCGGGTTTGAAACACTTGGAAAAGGAATGTATATCGTGAACGTACAAGGTAAGAGCTACAAAATATTCAAGCCATGAAGAAAGGAATACTCTCAATCATAGCCATCGCCATGTCGTGTATGGCAACTTATTCGCAGAATAAGGTATATGTATGTGAAGGATTTGACTATGACGCACTTGAAGTTGCCTCATTGGGGGACATCACGTTCTCTGCCGACGGAACAGAAGTGAACATAGGAGGAGACAATGTGTATAAAGTGGCTGATATAGACAGCATCACTTTCCATGAGCCGGACTTTCCGAAAGTGCGTGTGATATATAATGAGACATCGGCTACGGTCAGTGTGCCTGCCTCGTATAAAGGTGTGACTTACACCGTGAACGGAGCAGATGTGGTTATCAACTCTACCACACTGACGGATGAGTATATGTACAGCATTGAGGGAAGTTCCAAGAACGGCTCATTCACACTCAACGGCAACTATAAGCTGACCTTGCAGCTTGCCGGTGTCAATCTGAAAAGCACTAAAGGAGCGGCTGTAGACATTGAGTGTGGAAAGAGAATTGCCGTAATCATGCCGAAAGGAACAGTCAATACTTTTGAGGACTGCGCGAACGGCACACAGAAGGCTGCCTTTTACACCACTGGACATCCGGAATTCAAGGGCGGCGGAACAATCAATGTGAAAGGAAATACGAAACATGCAATCGGTGCTAAAGAATACTTGCAGTTCAAAAGCTCTACAGGCTATGTGAACATCGTTGGTGCTGTCAGCGACGGCATACACTGCGGAAAGGGCAAGCAGAATGACGACAACAGCTATTTCCAGATTAATGGCGGAGTGATAACCGTGAACAATGCCGGCTCTGACTGCATAGACGCGGACGACTACGGATGTATGATTATCAAAGGCGGGGTGCTCAACCTGAATGTGTCTGCCGTAGACGGAACAGGCTTGAAGTGTGACAGCATATTGCGCATGACGGGCGGAGAGATAAACATCAACGTCACAGGTGCTCTCAGCGAAGGCATACGCGTATGTTATGAGGGACAGTTCAACGGTGGAAAGATTACCGCTACTGCCGCAGGGAACGGCTCACGCGGCATCAAGGCAAAGAAATGCAGCAAATCAACAGACACCGTGCTTGACGGAGGACACCTTGTCTTTGGAGGTACTGACGCGGACATTACTGTCAGCGGAGGAACATACACGGCTGACAATACCAAGTGTATGGGAATACGTGCTGACCAGAACTTCACCCAGACAGCGGGCACAGTCACGCTCAATGTCACCAACAGCGCGGCCGAAGGACTTAGTGTGAAAGGACAAAAAAGTCTTCTCGGCGGAACGCTGAAAGAATAGTCTGCAAGAATCATTGTAATATAATCCCCTTATTCGGAACGACATGGCACACTGTTCCGCATAAGGGGATTAGTCGATAACAGCCTGTCTGTCATCGGCGAATAAAAACTTATAAGACATATTATGCTGGATATACGCAGAATCAGAACTTCCGACACCTTGCTTTATCGTTTTATGGAAGAACTGATTATAAAGTCTTTCCCTCCTGAAGAATATCGCAAGCTCTCAGACTTACGGATGTTTACGGATGAAAAGCGACTTTTCCACAACAATGTGGTTCTTGATGGAGATAATGCAATAGGAATCATTACATATTGGCATTTCGGGACATTCTGTTACGTGGAGCATTTCGCCATACATCCGGCATACAGGAATAATGGTTACGGAAGCAGTGTGCTCGACTGTTTGTGCCGTACATTGAACATGCCGGTTGTACTGGAAGTGGAGATGCCTGAAAATGAGATGTCAAGGCGGCGGATAGAATTTTACAGGCGCAACGGATTTGAATTGTGGAATGAGGAATATTTCCAGCCGCCGTACAAATCTGGAGATTCTTTTCTGCCAATGCGCATCATGGCATACGGCTCTCTCTCGGCAGAGACGGACTTTCAGCATATATGCCATAGCATCCATAAGGAAGTGTATGGGGTGGAGTGAATGTGGGGAACGGGAATAGGTTGGAAATAAAAGGATGTTTGATGTTATGGAGAAGGGTGAGGAATGTAGTTTGTCCCGAACAGAGATATAAATGAGACAGGAAGAAGGGAGCGCGCAATCACAGACCGGTTGCGCGCTCCCTTCTCTTAATAAAATATTTCAGACTCCCGTCAATAGCCGAAAATCTCTTCTGTTGTCACTCGATGCACTGTGCCTATTTTCTTTATCCGCTCCATATCAAGCTCTTTCTCGTCACCAAGAATCAGATATTTGTAGTTTCTTCCCTTGACATTCTTCTGCTGGAAGTTTATTATATCATCAAGAGTCATTGTCTGAGCCTTTTCGTATATGTCTGCATAAATATCGTGGTCGAGACCAAGACGGCGCGCGTTGAGATAACGGTTCAGCACATTCGACTTGATGGTGCGCTCTGTGGCAAGACGTTTCAGCAACGATTCTTTGGCAAGAGGAAAGGCTGTTTCCGATACCGGCATCTGCTCGATGATGTTGTTGAATACATCAATGCAATCGCCTAATTTGTCATTTTGAGAGATGATGAATGCATTGAAGCTGTTTGTCTGCCCTTTCAGTCGCGGTATTTGATACCAAGCCGATGCATTGTAGGCGAGTCCGCGCGACTCGCGCAGTTCTTGAAAGACAATGGAACTCATGTTGTCACCGAAATACATGTTGAAAAGCGATATTTGCGGGACAAGTTGCAGATTGTACACCTGCCCATTGTTGGAGAACATTTCCATGTACACGTTCTTTGCCTCGTATGGTGCGATATACACGGTTGTTTCTGGAGTCTCCAGCGGAGTGTACACCTCATTGTTGGCATCCGGCAGAGGTTTCTTTGCCGTCTTGTGTGTCCGGGCGATGAGTTTCTCTACTTCCTTTTCCGAATCCGGCCCGTAGTAACATATAGTCTGCCGATAATTCTTCAAATTTCCTATTCTGTCGAGCAATGCCTGAGGATTGGCATTCTTCAGTTCCTCGGCCGACAGAATGTTGGTATAGGCATTGTCGGGACCATACACACCCCATGCTCTCAGACGGGAGAAATTGGCTTTCTGTTCCAGTTTGTCCATTTCTCTGGTTTTCAGTACATCCGACACATATTTGGCATACACTTCCTCATCAGCTTTCGCATCGTTCATCCATTCCTCACACAGTGTCATTGCCTGCCTCATGTTTTCCGACAGTCCGGAAATGACCACCCGGGTCATATCCTCACTTACATTGATATATATGTCGCAGGCAATGCGGTAGAGTTCCTTTTGGAATTCCTCTGCCGACATCTTCGATGTGCCCAAAAGATCCATATAGTCGGCAGCTACAGCCAGTTCACGGTCGTTCTTGTCACCGTGATTGAATATATATGAAAGTGTGAACAGCTCGTTGCTCGTATTCTGTTTGTACAGCAGCTCATGACCGTTTTTCAGTGTATGCACTTCCAAATCCTTGTTGTAATCGACAAACACAGGCTGTATCGGCTCTACCGATGTGGTGGTGATGTTCCTCACGAAGTCGCTGACTTTGTCGCGGTTCATTTCAATAGGTGAGATGGCAGGCTTCTCCATTTTCTTCTCGTCGGGGTCCACTCCTTTGTGCTTGTACACGCAGGCATAGCCGTTGGTGAGATATTCGGAGGCGAAGCGCATAAGGTCGGTCTTGGTAATCTTTCCGAGCCGTTCAAACTCTTCCACTTTGTCTTTCCATTCAATGCCGTTGATGAAAGCCGATACAAACATGTCAGCCCTCTCCTCATTGTCCTCCAGCTTCTGCATTTGTCTAAGTTTCAAATTGTTGACAATGGCTTCGAGCAAGGTGTCGTCAAAATCGCCTTTGGCAATCTTTCGTATCTCGTCCAGCATCAGGTCGCGCGCCTCCTCCAGTGTCTGCCCCTCCTTAGGATATGCCAGAGCTATGAACATGGAGTAGTCGCTCAGTCCGTAGTCGAATGCGCCCGACATCAGTACCTTCTGCTGTTGGTTAAGGTTTATGTCGAACAGTCCGGCTTTGTTGTTGCTGACAAGATGCGATATGATTCTTAGAAAATCATAGTCCTTTTCTTTTTCTCCGGGAAACCGCCACCCGATGACTACCATGTCCGCCTCCGGTCCGTACACATCCTTGTATTGCGGAGTGGTCAGCGGTTCTTCTGGCTTGAATTTGAGCACAGGAAGCTGCGGGTTCGGCTGCCAGTCGCCGAAATACTTGTCAATGACTGCCACTGCCTCCTCCATGTCGAAATCGCCGCTCATGCACACCGCCGTATTGTTTGGCACGTACCACTGCTTGTAGTAGTTCTTGATGTTGGTAATTGACGGGTTCTTAAGCTGTTCCTGTGTGCCGAGCACCGTCTGTGTGCCATACGGATGGTGCGGGAAGAGCATTGACATGATGCCGTAGATGAATTTGTCCTGATCGCGTGTGAGAGAGATGTTCTTTTCCTCGTAGACAGCCTCCAGTTCGGTATGGAATCCTCTTATCACATTGTCCTTGAAACGGTCTGCCTGAATCTTCGCCCAGTTTTCCAGTTCGTTGGACGGAATATCCTCCGTGTAGCAGGTTACATCCTGGCTGGTGTAGGCATTGGTGCCGTTGGCGCCGATATGCGCCATCAGCTTGTCGTATTCGTTGGCTATGGCATATTTCGATGCCTCGTATGACAAGCTGTCGATGTGGTGGTAGACAGCCACCCTTGCCATAGAGTCCGTTGTGTGACGGTACTGTTCAAAACATGTCTCTATACTGTCCAGAAGCGGTTTCTCCGCCTCATAGTTCCATGTGCCGAACGAGCTTGTACCCTTGAACATAAGATGCTCGAAATAATGTGCAAGTCCGGTGGTTTCTGCCGGATCGTTCTTTCCGCCGACACGCACTGCTATATATGTCTGTATGCGCGGCTGGTCTTTATTGACGGTAAGATAGATTCTCAGTCCGTTGTCAAGTGTGTAGATGCGTGCCTTCATCGGGTCGCCCTCCACGGTCTCATACTTGTACTGCTTCTGTGCGTTGGCCGCCGTGACAGCCAACAGCATGGCGGCAGACACAAACCAATGTTTTAAGTGTCTCATTGTCTTTCTTTTTTATATTGATGTTTTTTATCTTGTAGCCTTTGTCTGGTGGGGCGGGGTATATGCGGCATTGCTTCCTGCTCATCTTACCTCGTCTATAAAGTCTCTCAGCTGCTGTTCCTCCACATCTCCGAGGGCAAATTCCCTTTCCGCATCATCGCGCACCATTTTAAGCCACCATGCGTATGCCTCCTCCGCACTGTCCTTCCGGCATTCCCAATCGGTCGGCTGACAACCGCTCTCGTTCCGGGCAAGTGCCTGCAGATAGTCTGCTGTGTTTTGCTCATATTCGGCATTGATGCCCTGCAATACAGCCACCGCCTCGTCGGAGGTGGTGATATTCCCTTCTGATATGTCGCTGACAAGAGCGTTTATCTCTTCTTCGGGAGCTGCCATACCGCCGACATCCATCCATTTGGCCGCCGGACACAAGGCATAACCGGAATAATCATTGCCGCAGGCAAGAGCCTGCTCGAAGGCTTCTGCGTGTTGTGTCAGTGTGGTATGCGCGAACAGCCGCAAGGCTATGTCGTAGAATTTCAGTCCGCGTATCAGTGCCGTGCGTTTGATGTAGCAGTTCTCATGCTCGTATTCTCCGACATCCTCCCCTTGTTGCGCCACAAGCGACTGGAGCAGGTGTATGCCTTCTTCCACAGCCTGCGCGATATAGGGATTAGGAAAGGAATAAGTGATGAGGTCGCGGCGGGCCGACAGCGGGCGCATGTCGCGCTTGCTCCATTTCCTCACATCGCGCCATGTGCCGACAGTCCGGAGATTGATTCCGGGCACGATATAAGTCTTCTCGCCTTGCGCGATGATATATGAGAACGGCAGGTTTGGAATGTCGGGATGCTGTGTAATCTTTCCCATGACCATTGAGAACGCTCCGATATGGGCAGGCCACAGGATATGGCTTCCGGACGCAGTTTTCGTCCCTCGTTCAAGCACACCCCAGTGTATCGGACCCATCTTGTAGGCATGATTGCTCTGGTTGGTGGCGGAACCGGCATTGTAGAACGAGAACTGTCCGCCTATCAGCAGTGTCGACTTATGGTGTGAGGTGGAGAAAGGTCCGCAGAATGCGGCGCAGGCCTCCCCGTTGTCCATATACGAGTTGGCGAAGAATAGCGAGCTTTCGGCAGAGAATCCTTTGCCTATGTGTACCGATTCTCCCACAAAGCAGTTGTCCACTTTCGCACCGTCTGTCACACTTGCGCCACAGGCCACCACCGTGTTCTCCACAATGGCGCCGCTGCCGATATAAGTGGGCGCGTCGTCCGAACTCAGCACTGTCGCCATGCTCAGTCTGTCGGCACCAGCAATCTCGCACGACTGCCCTATCACCGCATTGTGTATCTCCCGGGTGTGTACGATGCGGGTGCGGTGTCCTATTGTGCCATGCTCCACAGGAGGGTGTGCCGCCACCTCGTTGAGTGCCATCCGTCTGACACACTCATGTTCCGTCATCAGAGCGGCAAGCTGCGCTGTCAGTTTGTCGTATATGACCACATTGCCGTCTCCGCCCTCATTGAGCACGGAGATTACATTGCCATTGCCGAAACTTGGCATTCCTTGTGTGGAGATGGTTCCGACATCCGCAATGTAGCATTCCTCGCAAATGTCATATCCGGATATGTAGCCGTGGATGTTCTCTATCAGGCATCTGTCGCCAATTCTGACATTCCGCAGCACGGCATTCCTTATGCCGCACCGTCTCATGAACCCGTCTTCCACATTGACGGTTCCGTAGAGAGAGCCTATCTCCACATGTCCGTAGAAGTCTACAGACCTTACAGCCTCGCAGCGGAAGTCATCTTCCGACACAAGCACCTCCGCCCAGTCTTCTGCCGTGCAGCCTTGTTCCTCAAGGACGGAAATCTCAACATCAGTCAAATTACGCATGTGACAATGGGGTAAAATGTTCGTTTTATAAAGATATGTTTTACAGACTTTTCTGCTGTTTTCGACAGACTCCTCCGTCGCTTCGCGCCACTCCCTCCATCGCAAAGCTCCCCCAATTGATCCTATTCCGCAATTGCCCCTAACTTAGGGGAGGAGCCTGATTACCACACCGGCAGGCTCATTAACAAGGTATATAGCTCCTCCCCTAAGTTAGGGGAGGTGGCGCGAAGCGACGGAGGAGTTTGTTTAAAGTAACAGAGAAATCAGTTCAAATAAAACACAGAGAATTTACAAAAAAAAGGGACAACCAGAAGGCACTGGAAAAGTATGTGGCTGTCCTCCTGCGTATTGTCCCATCGGGCTATCTGCCACAGGAAACGGCTCTAATAAGCGTTCCCGTCAGCATCGTAGTTCTGAAACAGAAAATCATTATAAGGATATTTCTGCACATGAAGCTCTCTTACTTTCTTATACAGACGCTCTTTCAGCTCCGCAATGTTCGTCTGCTTGGCGGCGGAGATGAAGAAGCAGTCATCGCCAAGTTTCGCCATCCAAGTGCGCATAAGCTCGTCGAGAGCGATGTTCTCCTTTGTGCGCGGAGTAAGGTCGTCCTCGTCTTTCTCCACCCATGTGTAGGCGTCAATCTTGTTGAACACAATCATGCTCGGTTTGTCGCTTGCGCCCAAATCGGCCAGTGTCTTCTCCACCACTGTTATCTGCTCCTCAAAGTCGGGATGCGATATATCGACCACATGCAGCAGCAAGTCGGCCTCACGCACCTCGTCGAGCGTAGACTTGAACGAATCGACAAGGTCGGTAGGCAATTTGCGGATAAATCCGACAGTGTCGCTCAGCAGGAAAGGCAGGTTCTCGATAATCACCTTTCTGACCGTGGTGTCGAGTGTGGCGAAAAGCTTGTTCTCGGCAAACACCTCACTCTTGGCAAGCAGGTTCATCAGTGTCGATTTCCCCACATTGGTGTAGCCCACAAGAGCCACACGGATAAGCCGCCCACGGTTCTTGCGCTGGGTCGTCTTCTGCGTGTCGATTTCCTTCAGACGCTCCTTGAGCAGCGACATACGTCCTCGGATGATACGCTGGTCCATCTCAAGCTGTGTCTCGCCCGGGCCTCTCAGCCCGACACTTCCTCCGCGCTGACGCTCCAAGTGCGTCCAAAGCCTTGTCAGGCGGGGCAGCATATACTTGTATTGTGCCAGTTCCACCTGCGTTTTTGCCGCAGCTGTCTGCGCGCGCATGGCGAAAATGTCCAGAATAAGCGATGTGCGGTCGAGAATCTTCACCTGCAACGCTTTCTCTATGTTCCTTATCTGTTTGGCCGACAGCTCGTCATCGAAAATGACCATTCCCACCGTTTCGGGAATGTCCATCTCCTTCGGGTCGGTAATGCCAAGCTCATAATATCGGTCGCGCGCCTCGTCCGCCGCATCCTCCTGCGCCTTTATGTACTGGCTTATCTCTTCCAGTTTTCCGCTTCCGATATATGTCACACTGCTCGGTCCGGTCACTCGCTGCGTGTACCTCTTCACAACTTTCGCACCGGCTGTCTCGGCAAGAAACTCCAGCTCGTCAAGATATTCGTTGGTTTTTCTCTCGTTTTGCTGAGGTGTTATCAGACCGACAATCACGGCTGTCTCCACTTTTACTTCTGATATGACAAATTCTTTCATTTTCGTGATATATTTCTGTGGACAAAGATACGGCATAAAATAGCAAAACAATAATATTTGGCGCAAAAATGAGCTTACACAGGAGCACACCGCTCTGTGCTTGTCTCACGCCCATATCGTCTGAGATTGGTATTCCCGACAGGCATTCCGACAAGCGGATTTGACATTATGTCAGTTGGTGGAGAGCCTCGTTTTTTAACATTTCCTGCCGCTTCCGGCCCTTGTCCGATGCTTGAATTTCCGATGCTTTGTATATAAACATCTGATAATCAGGTGAATATGATTTTAGTGAAAAGTGTGCGGTTTTAGCCCAAAAACTAAGGGTTGGATACAAAATAGGATGTCTTGATAATCAGCATGTTATGAAAATATTGTCTTAAAATAGTCTTTTTTCGGGTTCAGAATTGATTTTTGTTTTTCTGAGCGTTGAAAAGACGGTTGCTCTCTTTTTGAGGACGCGATTTTGGAAAATGCCCCATTTTGGGCCGAAAAACGGGCTTTGAAAATTTTGTTCACCTTGAAAATAAATTTTGTGCGCCTTGCGAAAAAAATCAGTGTACCTTGGAAATAAATTTTCAGCACCTTGTAATTTTGGGTTTT
>JAMPEL010000023.1:0-9019 GCA_023665185.1 Roseburia sp. | reverse complement strand
AAATTACAAGGTGCTGAAAATTTATTTGTAAGGCGCACCGATTTTTTTCGCAAGGTGAACAAAATTTATTTTCAAGGTGAACAAAATTTTCAAAGCCCGTTTTTCGGGTCAAAATCGGGTGTTTTCCCAAATTATTCCCTCCGAAAGACTGCGGCCGGGTTTTCAATGCTCCGAAAAACAAAAATGGATTTTGAACCCGAAAAAAGATTATTTTAAGACAAAAATCTCATAACTACCTGATTATCAACACATCCTATTTTAGTTCCAACATTCAGTTTTACACCAAAAACCACACCCTTTTCGCTAAAAATACATTCCATTGATTATCAATAACTTATCAGTAAAAATTCAAAAGCACGAGCCTCAACCTCCAAGTCCCAACCGCGCAGAATGTTAAAATTGAGCTTCCTTGCCAACTGACATAATGTCAAATAGCTTTCTGAAATGTAAGTTGAGAAAAAATATTTTGTATATATTCAAGCGCGACATATTCAACTTCGGGATGCCCTTGTCTCCGGCATTAATTCTTCTATTTCCTTTGTGCGATTATAAAATCTCATGGTTTTGTCACCGTTGTAATTATTACCGTGGTGACAAACCTCATGGACAGGAGAGGACGTGGTTAATCAATCAAGTAAAGACCAACATGGGAAATGTTATTTGTGCGAAAGAGTCCTGACTACTGATTTTCAAGTGGAACACTATAAATGCCGTGATAATTATCCCGAACTGAAATACGAGTGGTCAAACTTGTTCTGGAGTTGTAGTTATTGCAATGGTAAAAAGTCATCTTCGTTTTATAATATATTGAATCCCATTGGGAACGATATAGAAGATTCGATTCAACAATCGTTTGATTTTCCAAATGCAAAAGCTGTATTCTCTAATATGGGAGACGCTAATAAGAATGTGGAGACAACAATAGAACTCTTGGGAAGAATTTTCAACGGGACAAAGAGGATTCGTACTGTAAGGGAACAGCTGTTTTATGATTATGGCATATCGAAAATAACATCCTTTCAAGAAATGATTATCGCATGGTTCGAAAATTCCGACGAGGAAACTAAAAATGCTATTATTGAGGAGCTGGATATCAAATCGGAGTTTTTAGGTTTTAAATATTGGATTATCGAGTCAAACGGACAGTTGTTTGCGAGTTTTGGCGAATATCTTGAATGGTATAAGAAATGATGAGCAAACATGCAGGCAATAAGTGTTGAATGGCTTTCCATACAGCATGAACGGGACATTGAAGAATCGAGTTTTTTTTAGACAAATTACTCGTACCAAAACAGAATCCCCGGAACAATCCTTTCAGACGGGTTGTTCCGGGGATTCTGCTGTTTGGCTTTCGGTTGGTCACATCATAAGTCTCAGCCTGTTCCTGACAGGTGTGTACGACTTGTTCATGAGATAGAAAAGCAGCAGTGCGGATACGATACCGGCGATACTGTCTACAAGATAGTGCGCCTGAATATATACAGTGGCGCAGCACAAAAGCAGGTATAGCGGTGACATAATCCAGAAGAGCCATCGGTTGGCTCTGTAGGCAAGCAGCATCGTGACGGTGCTCATGCCTACGTGGCTGCTTGGAAAGGCGGCTGTAGGACGCTCTCCCACTTCCTGGGCTTTAATGACAAGCTCGCTGAATATGCCGCGTATCTCGGTCGGTATCATTTCCGTGTGATGCTGGAAATGGTAGAGGATGTTCTTGAAATCCCCTTGTTCGGCAGCCTCTATGCCTATCGCATGGAAATAATACTGCGGTCCGGCAACGGGCAGAAGGTCGTAGACGAGATAGTAGATGAAGAACGAGCCGAGGAATATGTAGGTTGCCCTGCCAAAGTCGGAGAACTTGAAAATGAAATAGAAGAGCAGCATGACGACCATCATGTAGTAGTATGAGTAGTATCCGAGGTTGAATGCCTCATACCAGAAGGTGGAGCTGACTGCCTTCATGAACTCAAGCGAGGGCTGGCAGCCGAACAAGGTCTGGTCGGCTTGCGCGAACAGGTGGTCGAGATAAGGGAACTGGCTGCAATACTCGTATGTTTCGGGATACCATATAATGAGTGTGAGCATGACCGGAATGGCTCTGATGCCTGTTGTCAGCCGACAGGGGATTTTCTTATACAGCAGAATGGCGGCAGCCATGTACAGTGTGACCGCAACTCTGGTGCCAATCATGGTAACGGGCGATTCGAGCCTGTTCCACAAAATGAAGGTGAGTATGGCGGTGATGCCCATATACGCGAGTGTGATTGCCTCCACGCCCAGCAAGCCCTGCCTGCTTTCTTTTCTGACGGTTTCTTTTATATCCATTTTTCTTTCTTATACCAGTTTATAGTTTCTTCTACACCTCTTTCCAAATTCCACTGAGGAATATATCCGAGTTCGCGTATCATTGGTGAGATGTCGCAATTCCAGTTGCGCTGTTTCATTATTTTGTATTTGTCGTTGTTCAGTGTGGAGGCTTTTCCTGTGATGCGGGATAGCGTTTCCGAAACGGCCGATACGATGCGCAGGACAAACAGCGGAGCTTTTATGTGGAACAGAAAATCTATTTTCAGCTCACGCTGCACCAGTTTGCTGAATGCTCTGCTTGTATATACATAGCCGTCGCTGACAAAATAAGTGCGGTGTTTTATTCTGCGGTCGATGGCTGCGAATACCGCGCCTGTCAGATCGCGCACATATACGAAGGTTATTTCTTGCGGAGTGTATCCCACGGAGAAGTCGGTGTGCGATACAATGCTTTTCGCCATAAGGAAATAATCGCGCTCTCGCGGCCCGTACACACCGGTCGGGCGGAATATGACTACCGGAAAATCATTGCCGAGGCTTTTGAGATACTCCTCGCTCTTTATCTTGCTCTCGCCGTATGCCGTGTTGGGCTGAGGGGTATCGTTCTCTCCGATAGGCTCGTAAACGGAGTTTCTGACAGTGTAGTTCCTTATAAAGTCGCATTCCGGTTCTGCGTCGAGAGGCAGCTGCACGGTATGCGGATGCACCTTTTTCTCGCGTATAGGTCCCATCACGCTCAAGCTGCTGATGTAGATAAACTGTTCCGGAACCATGTCGAGCCTGATGAGAGTATCTGCAAGATTGCGGGTACATTCATAGTTCGTCCGGTCAAAATCTTCTTTGTGGAGACATTTTGTAGCTCCTGCGGCATGGATTATAATGTCCCATTTGCCGTATTTCTCCTTGAATTTCTTCAGCTGCTGCTCCAGTATCTCTGGATTCTGCATGTCTAAAGTGGCGAACTTGAGCCACTCGCTTTGGAGCCACCGGCGGCTTGAGCTGTAGCGCATACCTGCCCATACGTTCATTCGCCTGCGCAACGCTTCCTCGCAGAAGAAACTGCCGATAAAACCGCTTGCGCCGGTTATCAGTATTTTTGTTTGTTCCATTCTATAATTTATATGGTATCCGGATTTCCGGATAAATATTTTCTTTATTGTTGTTTTTGCCTTTCATTCCCTGCAATTTAGGGCTGATGTGTGGGCAAAGTTAATACATTTCGCTTGTTTTCTGACATTTTAACGGCAAGGAAAGAACTTTTCTGCCATTATTTGCATATCTTAGTTAGCCGAATAATAATCAAGGTGCTTGGCACGTTTGTGAAGTACTTTATAAAATATATGTGTTATATGACAAAATCGAAGAAGAAAACCGCTCCAAGACTGACGAAGAAAGAATTGTCAGTCATCATCACTGAATATTTGCAGCTTCATCCGGACAAGCTTTTTACGCTGAAAGGTTTTTTCCGCGCTATCAAACTGACTACTCATCCGCAGAAGTTGTTGTGTGTGGATTTGCTGAACGATTTGCTTGAGGAGGGATTCATTGCGAGAAACGATGACAACGAGTTTTTCCTTAACAAGAAAGTATCGAAAATAATGGAAGGTGTGTTCCGCCGCACATCCAACGGACACAATTTTGTGGATACGGAAGAGGGTGTCGGGATAAGGATTTACAACGAGGATGTACACAACGCGCTGCCTGAGGACATTGTAAAGGTGAGCCTTCATGCCAAGAAGCGAGGAAGCGACAAACTGAGGGGAGAAATTGTAGAGGTGGTGAAGAGAAGCGAGAAATCGTATGTAGGCACTTTGCAGCTGCAAGACTCTGTGGCTTTCTTCGTGTCTCCCAACTGCAACCTGCCTGCCGATGTGCTGATTCCGAAAGACAAGACAAAAGGCGCCAACTCTGACGAGAAAGTGCTTGTCTGTGTCAGGGACTGGCCGGCAGGCTCGCGCAATCCTGTTGGCGAGGTGGTTGAGATTTTAGGAAAGGTTGGTGAGAACGATACTGAGATGCACGCTATTCTGGCTGAGTACGGACTGCCTTACTCTTATCCTGATGAGGTGGAGAAGGCTGCCGAATACATCAGCGAGGTGATTACTAAGGAGGAAATAGCGAAGCGTGAGGACTTCCGTGAAGTTACCACATTCACGATAGACCCGAGAGACGCGAAGGATTTCGATGATGCGCTGTCGATACGCAAGAAAGACAATGGGCTGTGGGAAATTGGTGTGCATATTGCCGATGTGTCGCATTATGTGACTGAAGGTTCAGTGATAGACCGCGAGGCGCAGCGGAGAGCCACTTCCGTGTATCTTGTCGACCGCACAGTGCCGATGCTTCCAGAGAGGCTGTGCAATTTCATCTGCTCGCTGCGTCCTGATGAGGAGAAGCTGGCTTATTCTGTCATTTTCGAAATGAACGATGAGGCTGAGGTGAAGGCTTTCCGTATCGCGCATACTGTGATAAAGAGCAACCGCCGGTTTGTTTATGAGGAAGTGCAGGAGATTCTGGAGCAGAACGGCGAGGCTTCTCCCGAGGACTATAAACTGCGGATGAGCCGAAGCGCGACACAAGTGCCGGACGTGCCGGTTGAGCCGGTTCCGGAAGAGAAGCGCACGGGAGAATACTGTCATGAGCTTATCGCGCTCAACCGTATCGCGCACCGTCTGAGAGCTGACAGATTCAGGAACGGAGCCATAAATTTCGACCGTGAGGAGGTGCGTTTCGAGATTGACGGAAAGGGAAAGCCGCTGAGTGTCTATTTCAAACAGGCTAAGGATGCCAACAAACTGATTGAGGAATTTATGCTTCTGGCTAACAGGACTGTGGCTGAGAGTGTGGGCAAAGTGAGGAAAGGAGATACCAAGCCAAAGACTTTGCCTTACCGTATCCACGACATGCCAGACCCGAACAAGCTGGAGAATCTTTGCCAGTTTGTCACCCGTTTCGGCTACAACCTACGCACACAGGGCACTAAGGTGGAGGTGGCTAAGAGCATCAACAAACTTCTTGCCGATGTAAGGGGAAAGAAAATGCAGGAATTGGTGGAGAACGTATCGCTGAGAGCCATGATGAAAGCCCGGTACAGCACGTTCAATATAGGACACTACGGGCTTGCGTTTGACTTTTACACGCACTTCACCTCACCGATACGCCGCTATCCCGACCTTATGGTACACCGTTTGCTGACAGCCTATTCCGAAGGAGAGAAGAGTGCCAGTCAGAAGAAATACGAGGCTTTGTGTGAGCACAGCAGCGATATGGAGCAGCTGGCCTCAAGCGCGGAGCGCGCAAGCATAAAGTACAAGCAGGTGGAGTTCATGTCTGACAAGATAGGAATGGAGTTTGATGCGACTATCAGCGGAGTGACTGAGTTCGGAATTTATGCTGAAATCAACGAAAACAAGTGCGAGGGACTGGTGCCGGTACGTTTCCTCGGCAATGAGGCTTTCGACTTCGATGACAGAAATTACTGTCTGGTGGGACGTACCACCCGACACAGATTCTCTATCGGCGACCCTGTACGCATCAAAGTGGCAGGCGCGAATCTGTATCGCAAGCAGCTTGACTTTGAGTTTGTGAAGAAACTTACCGATGATTCTTTCGAGAACACTTCGTTTATCACCGGATTTGCCGATTTGAGCAAGAAGAAAAAGGGTAAGAAAGGAAGCGGGAAAAAGAGCGGAGGAAAGAAGAAAAGAAGAAGATAAGAGGATATTAAGGCGCGATGGCGCGATAGAATGAACGGGTTGTGTTTGCAAGTAATATTCGCAAGCACAACCCGTTCGTTTTATTGTTTTATGTCTATATTGCCGTTTCCTATCGCTTTATCACAGCTCTCACCACAAACCACAGGTGCTGGAAAATAGTGGAAAGAAGTCCGTAGTGGACAGCCATGATGCGGAAGCGTTCTTTCAGCGACGCCTTGTGATTGGCTGTGGTCATTCCTTCCGACAGATAGTCGGCAAGGATTTTTTTTGTGTTCACGAGACACAGACCCTGCTTTTCCGCGTTCTTCATGGCGCGCACACACCAGTCGAAATCGGCGGAGAAGCGATATTTTGTATTGTATTTCTCCACTATGGATGTGTTCACATAAAAAGCCTGATGGCACACGAGCATTCCGTGGCGGAATGATTTCCATGTCAGTTTGTCAGGGGGCGACAGACGGCGGCTTCTCAGACGATTGCCGTTGTCGTCTACAATGTCCGTGTCGCCGTAGATTATGCCTACACACGTGCATTCGGCGGCTCCAATACTGTGGCATCCCATGATGTCGGAATCGGCATTCGCCCCGCAACGGCATTTGTCTGTTGCCGCTGTTGCCACATGCTCAAGCGTCTCCGGACTGTGGAGTTTGTCTCCTGCGTTCAGAAAACAGATATATTTTCCGGTAGCCATGTCGATAGCCTTGTTCATGGCATCGTAAAGTCCGTTGTCGCGCTCACTTACTATAATGATTCTTCTACCCTCATTCCTGTCTTTGTAAGTCTGCGACATGGCAAGTGTCCTGTCGGTCGACGCTCCGTCCATGATGATGTGCTCCACATCGTTGAAGGTCTGCTCCTCCATGCTGCGCAGTGTGCGCTCAAGCACCGGCTCTGCATTGTAGGTGACAGTGACAATCGTTATCAAAGGTTTTGTTTCCAAGCTGTCTCGTGAATTGTTGATATATGAATATGCTGTATTATTTGTGTATAATCTTGTTGTATACTTCTGTGTACAGGCGCGCCACGTGGCTCTCCGAATAGGTAGACACTGCCTTTCTGCGCGCTATGTCGCACAGACTGTCGTAGTTGCTGCCGTCGAGAGTCCAGCGTATGCCGTTGGCAAAATCCTCTGCATTGCGGTATTCCGCCACATATCCGTTGTGAAGATGGTCTATCATTTCGGGTATTCCGCCCACGTTGAACCCTACACAAGGCACACCGCACGACATTGCCTCGACAATGGTATTCGGAAGGTTGTCTTGAAGCGATGGGGTGACATAGATGTTTACAGCATTATACAGATTGACCATATAACTCTCGTCGCTCACATAGCTTACAGGATAGACAGGGAACGGTATCCGGCTGCGCACTTTCTCCGAGTCGCCGCCCACCACGACAAGCCCGATGCGCTCCGCAAGCTCCGGATAATTCTCCTTTATAAGGTTGCAGGCATCTACCATATACTGGAATCCCTTGCGCTCGTCGGTAATACGCTGCGCGCCGAAAAGCAGCAACATCTTGTCTTCCGGCAGTCCGCACGCGCGCCGCGCTTCCGTCTTGTCTTTAGGATGGAACACGTTGGTGTTGATGGCATTAGGAATGTTCATCACCACCTGTCCGTTGGTCAGCCGTCCCTGCTCCGCCAGTCCGGAAATCCAGCGGCTGCACCCGATGAACGTTATTTTCGCCTCGCTGTATATCCTCATCTTCCTTTTGAACACCTTCGACGCAAGGTCTTTGCCGAACCCGCCTTTAGTGAGCAGAGGGCAATGATTGCACTCGTTCCTGTATTTGTCGCAGGTGCCGGAATAATGGCATATTCCGGTGAAATACCACATGTCGTGCATGGTGATGACCACAGGCTTGCCGGAAAGGACTATCTTCTCTATGTCGGAAAGCGAGATGAATCCCTGATTCACCCAATGCAGGTGGATGACGTCTGCCTGCTCGAACTCCGGCATGGAGGTTATATCAGTGCCCGTATTGGCTATATCGACCTGAAAAAGATTGTTCTTTTTGAGTCGGTTGGCAATGAATATGACAATCCGTTCCCATATAAACTTCGCGGGAAGCATCCAGCTGCCGCCAATAGACACTACCGTCATTTGTTCCGTCTGTTTGTCGCGTACCAGCATCTTGGCTTTGATTCCGTTGTCTTTCAACGCTTCCATAAGCCTGTTTGCCGCAATGGCTGCTCCGCCTATTCTTTCTGAAGTATTTATGATTAAGACTCTCATACCGATTCCAACTTTATTGCCTGTTTTGTTTTGCTCCGCAAAGGTAGTAACTTTCTGACTAAGTTTTGATATTTGATAGAAATATTGGTATGTATAGGGTAAAATGCAGATTCTGTGTGCGTTCACCGTAATTTGCAGGTGGCAGACAGGTGGATTTGTGCGGAAAAAAGCACGTTCCTTTTGTACGGCAGCCTTGTTCATTTCGTCTTGCGGCCAGCTGTTTTCCTGCTGCGTATGTCCAATTCCGCCCGTCTTTCTCTTCATAATGGAAACCATTGCGACACGCTCACGGTATGGCGCGCACAGGCTTGCCGCTTTGCTTTTTTGAGCCTTGCAACACGTTCAGCACCTTCTTTTTTATATTTTTTCTTGCGGAAGTTTGGATTATTCCCGACAACTTACTACCTTTGCAACGCATTTCAGAGGAAATGCTAAAAGTTGGACATATTTGCTTCAGTAGCTCAGTTGGTTAGAGCACATGACTGTTAATCATGGGGTCGTTGGTTCAAGCCCATCCTGAAGCGCGAAGAAAGCCTGCGGATTTCGCAGGCTTTTTTTGTATATATACCTTTGGTTTTCAATGGAGCTGTCGAGTATAGGTCGTTCCAATGTGCATTCCGGCACATGCATTTGACATTATGTCACTTGGCGAGAAAACTCAATTTTAACATTCTGCGCGGTTGTGGCTTGGAGGTTGAGGCTCATGTTTTTGAATTTTTACTGATAAGTTATTGATAATCAATGGAATGTATTTTTAGCGAA
>JAMPEL010000022.1 GCA_023665185.1 Roseburia sp. | reverse complement strand
AACTAACGTATTGATTGACAAGGTATATAGCTCCTCCCCTAAGTTAGGGGAGGTGGCGCGTAGCGACGGAGGAGTCTGTTAGAACCCATCAAAAACATCTGTAAAATCATTTTTACAAATAGTCAGGAAGTCTGTCAAATATACGTCCGCAAAATATACCTGCATCAAAACTCAAATATATAAAAAGACAAACCACTCAAAATGTCGGATGAACCAAAAATCTTTATAAAAAGAACATTTCCCATCAGTTGTTCTCTGTACAACCGAGACGCTGGAATCAGGACGAATCCGAATAGTGCTACACCTATATTAATAATAGGCAGAACCATTCATTATATAATAAGCAAAATCATTCCATACAAAATAGGGAGTCCAATGGAAAACACTAAATAACATATATAAAATGGCTATTGGAGACTTGCAAAAATTACTCACTGGCAATCAATTAGTTACAAGTTATTTTTGAAAAATATGTGTTTTTTCGGAGAGATATTTTGAACTGAAAAATCTCGTGCTCATAAATGCCGTATCTTTGTGTCGTGATTGAAAAAGACGGGTGCGCAACGCCTTTGGAATCACCGGACTGAGTGCGCAGCGGTCCGCAAACAAAAAGATTGACTCACACTAAAAACAAGAAAAAGAACATGGGAAAAATAAATTTGAAACCAAACTATCAGAGAATGGCAATCAAAGACAAGATGATGTATATCACACGCGTCGTGACATTCTCACGCATCTCGGCAACAGCACTGATTGACAGCGCGTCGCGCAACAGCTCCATCACAAAGGGACATATCAGCGCAAGCTGCGACGCCATCATGAACGAGTTCCAGAACTATCTTCTTAACGGCCACTCCGTGGAGATTCCTTACCTCGGCACTTTCCGCCTGGGTGTAAGCTGCAAGTCGGCAGACAAGGCTGAGGATGTAAGTGCGAACAACGTGTACAGAAAGAAGATTATCTTCACTCCGTCTGTCAGTTTCAAGGCATTGCTTGAACAGTGCAACTTCGAGATGTTGGGTGTCGGCGAGACTGCTGCCGCAGACAATGAGGGCGGCAACGATAACGCATAAGCGACAGCTGGCAGAAAGGTAAAAGGATTGTTTGTGGATGAGAGGGTGCTTCCGGGGCATCCTCTTTTTCTGTGTATTCCACTACAGCCTATTTTTACAAGAACGCAGTTTCTTTATGAGAAAAAAAACGTCCGTTCTCTCTGTCACTCATCTTGTTGCCCTATCCGGCACAAACATATTCAGACAAGTTTTTCAGCATGAAAAAAAACAATAAACACCCCTTTTGTCGGTCAGCCAGCATAAATTACAGATGTTTTTGGAATGGATTTTTACTTTTTGTTTATACTTTTTATTCTTTTTGTTTTTGCTATGTTTGTATTTTGTATATATTTGTGCCTGCTACAGAACTTCCTGTCTGATACATGAAAATCTACACAAGAAGCAATGTATGTATAGGAAATTGTTCCAAACTAATACAAAAAAACTATTTACATGAAACAAAAACTATTACTATTCGCAACGTCGATGTTAGTAGGTGCCAGCATGTCCGCACAGTGGACAGTTCCTGTTCCTGCCACTTCCGACCTTCAGGTAAGCGAGGGAACAGACACTGTTGTCTATTACCTTTACAACAAAGATGCCGGTATGTTCTATACCGAAGGCAATGACTGGGGAACACGCGCAAGTATCGGCACAACCGGTTTGCAGGTGTTCGTGAGCAAGTATCAGGCTCCGGGTGAGACCGAAGGCTCTTTGCTCGACTGGGACGGCAAAAGCTACATCCTCAACAACTATTCTGTAGCAAAGGGAAAGTGGGCGAACTTCTTCTTCGACACCAAGAGTGCGGCAACTTGTTATGTAGACTATGACGGCAGAGACAATGCCGACTATCTGCTTGAGTGGGCAAAAGTAGGCGACAGCTACCGTTTCTGGGGAGCTGAGGCAAATGACAATGTCACTCCGGACAATTACCCAGGTGCTTACATAGGTGTAGACCGCTCTATCACAGCCGACAATACAGTCGTTACCGGTGACGTTGAAAAAGATTTGGAGGACACTCCAAACACATTGCTCGTAGACTGGCAGTTTGTCACAACCGACAACTATGCGGCTTATCTGGCAAAATATGAGGTTTATGAGGCAGCCGAGTCGCTCAAAGCCATTATCGAGGAGGCAAAGGACAAGAATGTGGACACTTCTGCCGCTGAGACTGTATACAATAACACAAACAGCACGAAGGAAGAGCTTGAGGCAACTACACTCGCAGTGAAAGAGGCTATCGCCCTCGCTATCGAGAATTCTGTGTCTCCGAGCAACCCTAAGGATATGACAGCCGAGTATGTCACTAACCCAGACTTTGAGAACGACACAGTAGAGGGCTGGCTGACAACAACTGGCGCGTCAAACAGCAAGACCGCCACTAACAAGAGCGACGGTGTGCATTTCACAGGCATTTCTTATGAGAACTGGAATGCCAATCCGTTTGCCGGCAAGACATATCAGGTGTTGAGAAACATTCCAAAAGGCATATACACCGTGCAGATGGGCGCGTTCTGTAGCTACAACAGCGGCGCATACGTATATGCTAACAGCGACAGCGTAGAGGTTGTGAGCAGCAATCCTAACACATACGCTGTAACTACACTCGTTGATGTGGACACACTCGAAATCGGCGTGAAGCAGAACGAGGCACTCAGCAACTGGGTAGGTCTTGACAACGTGAAAGTCACTTACTATGGCAACAGCAACGAGTCGTACAAGTTGTGGATTGACGGCATAATAGAGTCAGCTCCAGACTTCAACAATACAGACGAATATTGCTTGCAGGTGGCAACTCTTGAGGCATATAACGCAACTCTTGAAGTTGTTAAGGCAGCAAACACCAAAGAGGAAATATTGGCAGCCACAGCAAATTACAAGAGTGTTTTGGCTGAGACAAAAGCAAACGCTGACGCATACGCCGCTTTCGTACAGACTGTAGAGTATGGTAACGCTACAATGGAAAAGGGATTTGAGGGTCCGGAAGCAGACATTCTCGGCGACTACCTGATAATGGAAGACGAGCCGAGCGATGAGAACCCTTACGGAACAGCCACATACATCCTCAATACCCGTACTCTTTCTACAGCTGAGATTATAGAGGAGACAGCACGTCTTCAGGCTATTATTGACTATGTAATCAAGAACTGTCTGGGAGCGGACATGGATGCTACTGACTTGATGACAAATCCGAACTTCGACGGATTCAGCACTGCCGGATGGTCGTGTGACGAGTCTCTCTCAAAACCTGTAGGCGGCGGTCTTGAAAGCAACCCTTGCGTGGAGGTATATGCAAACAACTTCGACTCTTATCAGTTACTTACAGATATTCCTAACGGTGTATATGAGCTTACCGTACAGGCATTCTACCGTACAGGCAGCAGCACTACTACTGCATACAATGAGTATAAGGCAGGCAATGCCAGCGAGATTCTGACAGAGATTTATGTAAACGGTCTTTCCGCACCTGTATGTGACATCGCATCAGAGACATTCAGCGAGAACCTTGAAAGCAACTGCGAAGAGGTCGAGACAGGCGTATTCGTGCCAAACGGCATGACAAGTGCGTCAAACGCATTCTCTCAGGGCAGATACACTTGCTCAGTGATGGGTGTGGTTACTGACGGAACAATGCGCGTTGGTATCCGCAGCAACGCTTCGGCAGGTGGCCGTTGGGCACTTTGGGACAACTTCCGTCTGACATACCGCGCATACAACGCTGAGACAATTCAACAGATACTTGAGCCGCTTATCGAGGAGGTTGAGACATTCCAGGAAGAGACTGAGGTAATAGGCAAGGTTGAGGCAGACAATCTCGAAAGCGAGAAAATTGCTGCCGAGAAGGCTCTTGGAGAAATGGACGGACAGGCAATGTTCGCCGCTTACTCTACTTTGTCAGAGGCATTGACAGCCGCTAAGGCTTCAGCTGCCGCTTACGTTGAGCTTATGGCTGCAAACGAGGAACTCGGACTTGCTTTGAACAGTTCTTCAGCATCACAGGCAACATTGGACGCAGCAAACGAGCTTGTCAATGAGGTTGCAGAGAATATAGAGGAAGGTGAATATACTGTTGAGGAAGCAGCCGCTAAGGTTGAGGAAATCAAGGAAATGATTACCAAGCTCAATATTCCGGAGAACGCAACAGACGCTTCTGACGAGAATCCGGTAGACATGACCGCGCTTATCGTGAACCCAAGCTTCGAGACATTGGACGAGAGCGGTAACGTGACAGCTTACGGATGGGCAGGTACTACACCTTCTGGCTTCAATAACGAGAACACTAACGCTGAGTTCTATTATGACAAGGTGAAGACTTACGACATGTACCAGACAATCAACGGTCTGCTTGACGGTACATACAAGGTGAGCGTACAGGCATTCTATCGTGCCGGCACAAGCGCAGAGGATTATAAAGGCGCGCTCATCAACTCAACAGACTCTCTCCACGCGTTCCTTTACGCTACAAGCGGCGAAGAGACAGCTTCTGTTCCAGTAC
Organism: Roseburia sp.; assembly: GCA_023665185.1. Lineage (GTDB taxonomy): Bacteria > Bacteroidota > Bacteroidia > Bacteroidales > Bacteroidaceae > RGIG8745. The sequence continues at coordinate 31,776 of JAMPEL010000022.1, read as the reverse complement.
AGCATCTTGGTAGCGGCGCGAAGACTGGCGGCTACAACGGCGGAACAGACGAGGCTTCTGTTGCGAACGGCATCTATGTTCCTAACACAATGTCTACCGGTGCTATGGCATTCCTGGAGGAAGCCTATGTAAACTCTGTCATCATCAAGGTAACAGGCAACAAGCTGACAATCGGTTTGAAGAAGGAACAGAGCCTCAAGTCTGACTGGACATTGTTCGACAACTGGACACTCACTTACTACGGTGCGAACAGCGCACAGACTCCTGACGGCGACGCTTCAGGAATCGAGGGTGTGGCTTCTGACGCAGCAGTTGTATCAGTAGCTTACTACACTCTTGGCGGTGCAAGAATCGCAGCTCCTAACAAGGGTATCAACATTGTCAAGACAGTCTTGGCTGACGGTACAGTGACAGTATCAAAGGTACTTGTAAAATAAGCGACCAAAGAACTGATTGTTGATGTGGGCGCAACACGGAGCCAGTCTCCATAAGATGCTCACAGATAAAATCATCATATTTTTAGGGTCTTGCAGCGCAGAGTTCGCTGCAAGACTCTTTTTTTTTATAAATTTTGTATTTCCATACCTTTACACTATCTTTGCAAGCATAAAGTTATAACTCATATATTCGCACAAATGATTTATTTTTTCAGAACACCGAAGCAGAGCATAATTGCTACAGAGGTTGATCATGAACTGTCTGCTGAGGAGAAAAAGGAACTTTGCTGGCTCTATGGAGAGGCAAAGGAAGAGAGTGAAGAAAATCTTACAGGCTTTTTTGTCGGTCCCCGACGTGAAATGATTACTCCGTGGAGTACCAATGCTGTGGAAATCACACAGAACATGAGCTTGAAGGGTGTGAAACGTATAGAAGAGTATTTCCCTGTAGACAGCGAGAACGCAGAACACGACGAGATGCTGCAAAGAATGTACAGGGGATTGGACCAGCATGTTTTCAAAGTAGACCTCACACCTGCGCCAATTGTATATATCGACAATCTGGATGAATATAATGAGCAGGAAGGACTTGCGCTGAGTCCGGAAGAGATAGACTATTTGCATAAGGTAGAAGATCAGCTTGGACGCAAGCTAACAGACTCCGAGGTGTTTGGTTTCGCACAGATTAATTCGGAGCATTGCCGCCACAAGATATTCGGCGGAACTTTCATCATTGACGGCGAGGAGAAAGAGTCTTCTCTTTTCTCAATGATTAAGCGGACTACTCAGGAGAATCCAAACAAAATTATTTCGGCATACAAGGATAATGTGGCTTTCGCCGCAGGTCCTGTCGTAGAGCAATTCGCGCCGAAAGACCATTCTACAAGCGATTATTTTGAGATAAAGGATATTGAGTCTGTCATCTCACTGAAGGCAGAGACACATAACTTCCCGACAACAGTGGAGCCGTTCAACGGTGCCGCAACCGGCACGGGAGGTGAAATCCGCGACCGTATGGGCGGTGGTGTCGGCTCGTGGCCTATCGCCGGTACGGCTGTGTACATGACCAGCTATCCAAGAAACTGGGAGCAGGGCAACCGCACATGGGAGCAGATGCCGGAAAGAAACTGGCTTTATCAGACTCCGGAGCAGATTCTCATCAAAGCCTCAAACGGTGCGAGCGACTTCGGCAACAAGTTCGGACAGCCGCTGATTACAGGTTCCGTACTTACGTTTGAGCATTCGGAGAACAATGAGGATTACGGCTACGACAAAGTCATCATGCTTGCGGGCGGTGTGGGCTATGGCACAAAACGCGACTGCTTGAAGGGTGAGCCTCAGAAGGGCAACAAGATTGTGGTAGTGGGCGGTGACAACTACCGTATCGGTCTTGGCGGCGGCTCTGTAAGTTCGGTCGATACAGGAAGATATTCAAGCGGAATCGAGCTTAATGCCGTACAGCGCGCCAATCCTGAGATGCAGAAACGCGCCAACAACTTGGTGCGCGCACTCTGCGAGGAGGATGTGAATCCGGTAGTGTCGATACACGACCACGGTTCTGCCGGCCATGTAAACTGTCTGTCAGAACTTGTTGAGGAATGCGGAGGTCTTATCGACATGACCAAACTGCCGGTAGGCGACACTACGTTGTCCTCAAAGGAGATTATCGCCAACGAGAGCCAGGAGCGTATGGGATTGCTCATTCAGGAAGAGCATATCGACCATGTACGCAAGATTGCAGAACGCGAGCGTGCTCCGCTATATGTAGTCGGCGAGACGACAGGAGACGCGCATTTCGCATTTGAGCAGGGCGATGGAGTGCGTCCGTTCGACCTTGAGGTATCGCAGATGTTCGGTCACTCTCCTAAGACATACATGAAGGATGAGACCGTAGTGCGCACATATGAGAATGTAGAATATTCAGATAAGAATATCGACCAGTATCTTGAGAACGTATTACAGCTTGAGGCTGTGGCATGCAAAGACTGGTTGACAAACAAAGTAGACCGTTCTGTCACAGGCAAGGTAGCGCGCCAGCAGTGTCAGGGAGAGATTCAACTCCCTCTGTCCGACTGTGGTGTGGTGGCACTTGACTACAGAGGCGAGAAAGGTATTGCCACAGCGATAGGACATGCACCACAGGCAGGCCTTGCCGATCCGGCTGCCGGCTCAGTACTTTCTGTAGCAGAGTCATTGACAAATCTTGTGTGGGCACCGTTGGCAGAAGGACTCGACAGCGTTTCGCTCAGTGCCAACTGGATGTGGCCTTGCCGCTCACAGAAAGGTGAGGACGCGCGCCTGTATGCAGGTGTCGAGGCTCTCAGCGAGTTCTGCTGTGCCTTGCACGTAAACGTTCCGACCGGAAAGGATTCTCTCTCAATGACACAGAAGTATCCTGACGGCTCAAAAATCATCAGTCCGGGAACTGTAATAGTAAGTTCCGGCGGTGAGGTGAGTGATGTAAAGAAAGTGGTGTCTCCTGTTGTGGTCAACGACCCAACATCTACATTATATCATATCGACTTCAGTTTTGACGCTTTGAAACTTGGTGGATCTGCTTTCGCTCAGAGTCTTGGAAAAGTGGGCAGTGATGTGCCGACAGTACAGAATCCAGAGTATTTCTGCGATGCGTTCAATGCCGTGCAGGAGATGGTACACCGCGGATTGCTGCTTTCCGGCCACGACATCAGTGCGGGCGGTTTGATAACCACTCTTCTTGAGATGTGCTTTGCCAACAGCAAGGGCGGTCTTAACATCGACCTCCGCAACATCGAGGAAGAAGACTTGGTGAAGATTCTGTTTGCCGAAAATCCGGGTGTGGTTATCCAGGTATCTGCAAAGAACAAGGTGGAGATGGAAAATATTCTTGACAATGCAGGTGTGGCATACATTCCAATCGGATTCCCTAAGCAGGAGCGCAAGCTCGTCATAAAGAGAGAGGACAGGGCACTTACCTTTGACATTGACAGACTCCGTGATATATGGTATTCCACTTCTTTCCGTCTTGACCAGAAGCAGAGCTTCAACGGCATGGCAGAGGAGCGTTTCAAGAATTACAAGAAGCAACCGCTGGTACATCGTTTCCCGACAGCCTTTACCGGAAAGATGGAGCAATATGGCATCAGTGCCGACCGTCGTGAGCGCACAGGCATAAAGGCAGCCATTATACGTGAGAAAGGTACTAACGGAGAGCGTGAGATGGCATATTCGCTTTATCTTGCAGGATTCGATGTAAAAGATGTGATGATGACTGACCTCGTAAGCGGCCGTGAGACACTTGAGGATATAAGCATGATTGTCTTCTGTGGCGGATTCTCCAACTCCGATGTGCTCGGCTCCGCAAAAGGCTGGGCAGGCGCGTTCTTGTACAATCCGAAGGCAAAGGCTGCTCTTGACGCGTTCTATGCGCGTGAGGATACCTTGTCGCTCGGAATCTGCAACGGTTGTCAGTTGATGATGGAGCTTAATCTCATCAATCCGGAACATGAGCAGAAAGGACACATGGAGCATAATGTATCGCATAAGTTCGAGAGCGAGTTTGTCACTCTCCAGATACCAGAGAACCACAGTGTGATGTTCGGTTCTCTCAGCGGCAGCAAGCTGGGTATATGGGTGGCACACGGAGAAGGACGTTTCTCTTTGCCATATACAGAGGACAAATATGCGGTTGTGGCCAAGTATAACTATTCCGGCTATCCGGCAAATCCGAACGGCAGTGACTATGACATTGCCGGTCTGGCAAGTGCCGACGGACGTCATCTTGCCATGATGCCTCATCTTGAGCGCGCCATATTCCCGTGGCAACAGGCAGACTATCCGCTTCAGAGAAGAAACTCAGACGAGGTGACTCCGTGGATTGAAGCTTTCGTAAATGCGAGAAAATGGATTGAAGCCCGTAAAAAATAAAGATGTCACAGCTTTTTTATGAAAATGGAATTGCTTAATCATTAATAATCAACACAGAGGAATCTTTATTGCTTTTGCAATAAGGATTCCTCTATTTATGTTGCTGTTATCTGGTATAATCATCAATGACAAACTTCATGCGCAGACTGTTAGTAGTCATCGTGTTATTTGTTGTACGCTGTTCTCTAGTAGAATCACAAGTTTATCGCAACATTACAACATCTGAAGGACTGAACAATAACAATGTTTATTCCATAGCTCAGGACAAGAACGGATTTGTATGGTTCCTGTCGAGTGGAGGTGTCGACAGGTTTGACGGTCTTGATTTCATACACATTCCTCTCCGGGCTGTCCATCGTCCTGTGGGATTCAGTTCCGCCTATCACCTTGTGGCAGACAATAATGGCAATATATGGCAGGTAGGCACTACCGAGAGCAAATCAATATGCTGTTATAATAAGGAGACAGGAGTATTTGATTACATACCATTGTCTGGACTGAAAAAGAAAGGTGTCTGCTTTCTTTTTCTTGATGAGCATAACCGTATATGGATGTCGAATGAAGACAAATTGTTTTTATATGACATAGAGAACAAGAAACAGATAGACTTGCTCATACAGCCTGACTCAGACATAGTATGCGGAATTGCGACAGGCAACAATAAATATGTCATAGGAACCAAACGAGGACTTATTATTGTTGAGAACAATGGCGATACATGGCGGAGCAAGCGTCTTGACGGCACCATCACATGGAGACGGCAGGATGTCAAGAACGATGTCACGACAGTTGATATTCCGTCAAGTGTGTGCGGCATTGCCACCGAACATTTGGAAGTAGACAAGAATACCGGCGACTTGCTTGTCTTTGATGAGAAAAGCCGCTATTATAAAGTGGACATTCAATCTGGAAAGACAGACGCATACATCTCATCCCTTATATACGATATTCATATTACGGATATACAGCATTTTCTCGACACCTCAGACTGCTTGCTTATAGCTACAGAAGGCAGAGGAGTGTTCAGGCTCGACATGTCCACATGTTCTATTGACAAGTTCCTGCAATACGGCACAAACGACGAGCCGGGATTGCGAGGCAACGTCGTAATGAGCTTATTCCCTGACACGGACAACAAGCGTATATGGCTGGCTAACTATCCGTATGGAATATGCTGTTACAATATGGCATTCCCTACATTCGAGCGTAATGTACATACGAGAGGTGTCTCACAGTCGCTACTTCCGGGCATTGTCCGGGCGATGCTTGAGGACAGTGAAGGAGATATATGGTATGTCACAAGCAGCGGCATCAGCTGTCACAATGTCAAGACAGGAGGATGGAGACATTACCTGAATGACAATGAGCATTATTCTCCTATATTCTTAAGTATATGCGAGGCGCATCCCGGACTTATAGTAGTGGCAGGACTGATGAGCGGAAGCATCTTCATCGACAAGGCTACCGGCGATTATAAGATTATAAGTCCCAAGTATTTTGGTATCGATGCCAATTCGGCACGTGGAATACGCAGCATCTATAAAGATGCCAACGGCATATTATGGTTTGCCGGAGAAAAGAAACTTGTGCGGATGGACTGGGACAACAGAAAATACAAGTCATATCCTCTAACCTCAAATTCCGTGCTTATTGCCCGGAAAGATGAGGGACATTTCTGGCTTGCCACCCTTGACGGGCTGTATGTTGTCGATATTCATGACGGAAGCCGCACCAAGTATCCGTTGCCTGATATATGTCTGGATATTAACGCTGTACTGACCACTCAAAACGGGGATTTGTATATAGGAACGACTGATGCCGGACTTTTTGTACAGAAAGCGGAAGATGCCGGCAACAACATGAAGTTTGACAATTACATTTGTGCCAACAGCGCGCTGCTTTCAAACAACATACTGTCGCTCACCGAGGACTCAACGCAAACGGTCATTATGAGCACCGACCACGGTATATCCCGATTCTATCCTGAAAAGAAATCTTTCTCAAACTGGATGTCCTCGCAGGGAATGCCCGACAATATTTTCTACAAAAACTGCATACTGTACAACTCCGACAGGCAGATACTGTTCGGTACATATGATGGTGTGATAGCATTTCCCGACAGCATCCGTATGCCGAATGTGTTGAAATCGAAGATGATATTCTCCAACCTCCGCATTGGCGGTGTGGAGCAGAATGCAGGTCTCGACTTCGACAACCTCGATTTGGATTACAACGAGAGACAAATATCATTGATTGTCAGCAACTTGAACTACGACAATCCTCATGTATTCCTGTATTCATGGCGGCTGGAAGGTTCAGGAGAGACATGGACGGTTCTCTCCCGCGAGCGACTGATAAGATATATGCTCAATCCCGGAAAATACCGCCTTGTAGTAAGAGCCTACAACAGCGCGGACTACAAGCTGATGGAAGAGCGTATTGTCACTATAAAAGTAGGCTCGCCCTGGTGGCTTTCCATTCCGGCACTCATATTCTACGCGCTGTTAGTGCTTGCCTTCATCTATGGCATATACACTTTCCTCATATACAAGAACAAGCGTCGCATGGCAGAGGACAAGGTAAGCTTCTTCATCCAGACCGCCCATGAGATACGTACTCCCCTTACGTTGGTAAAGGCTCCTCTGGAGGAGATTTCACGTAATGAGAATCTCTCCGAAAAAGGGCAGAAGAACATACAGATTGCCATGCGCAACGCAAACGACCTGCTTATCCTTACCGGCGACTTGCTGAATGTCGAGCGTCTGAAGATGCACAATCAGAAAATGGAAATATCGCAGGCAGACCTCAACAGTTACATGCAGGAACTGATGATTCCGTTCCAGCTTTATGCAAAGACAAAGAAACTCAGCCTTACCTATTCGTCCACCTCATTTGACATACAAGTGTGGATAGACCGCAGCCGGATGGACAGCATCATGCAGAATATCATCAACAACGCGTTGAAATATACTCCGGAAGGCGGCTCCATAGAAGTCCGTTGCCGCGCCACGGAAACCAGCTGGTCAGTAAGTGTCTCTGACAATGGCATTGGCATTCCGGCAGAGGAACAGTCGCGACTGACAGAAATGTATTTCCGTTCCAGCAATGCCGACAAACAGGCAACCGGAACAGGTGTGGGGCTGCACCTCGTACAGCGTCTTGTCCAAGAGCACAAAGGAAACATGGCTTTTGTCAGCGAAGAAGGCAAAGGAACTACGTTCACCCTCACATTCCCAATAGATATTGGCGAGGCGGCACGGCGAAAGTCCGTAAAAGTGCGCAAAGCTCCACAGTCAGCTCCTGTCGTCCTTGTAGTGGAGGACAACAACGACTTGCGCTCGTTTATCCGCGATGTACTGTCGGAAGACTATACTGTCCATACTGCTGTAAACGGTCAGGAAGCCTACGACAAAGTGCGTTTCCTTAATCCCGATGTCATTGTAAGCGATGTGATGATGCCAAAGATGCGCGGCGACGAGTTGTGCCGTTGCCTTAAAAGTGAGGTGGAGACAAGCCATATCCCCATCATCCTGCTTACCGCGCTTGTCGACAGGGACAGCGTGGTGTCCGGACTTTCCACGATGGCAGACGCATATCTCACCAAACCGTTCAACACAACCGTGCTGAAAGCCCTTATCAACAATGTGATAGCCAACAGGAAGAATTTGCGCAAACTGTATGCCAATATAAGGGAAAATGCGATGACTGACAGTATGCGCAAGCTTGCCGACTCGTTCAATGCCGGTAAAGAAAGTACGGACGAGCATCTTGTCTCGGTTCAGCCAAATGAGCTTGACATGAAGTTCATGACAGACATAAACAGCATTATTTCCCGCGAGATGGGAAATTGCAACTTCACTGTCGATACACTTTGTATGGAGCTAAACATGAGCCGTACCAGCCTTTACAACAAGACAAAATATCTTACCGGCTACGCGCCTGCCGATTTCATACGCTTGCGACGTCTTGAGCATTCAAGAGAACTGTTGCTCTCGTCGGCATATTCCATCACGGAAATATCGGAGAAGTGCGGATTCAGCGATCCCAAGTACTTCCGTGAGGTGTTCAGAAAGAACTACGGCGAAAGTCCGAGCCTGTTCAGGAACAACACAACACACAGGAATAAAGACATCTGAGAAATTATATTCTTTCCTGACATACGGTCCCATCCGTTTTTTCCAAATACCAAATTTTCAACTTTTCATATATGGGCATATATAAAGAAATGTTTGTCTCATTCTCCAAAATAGGAGGATTCACACTGGGCGGAGGCTATGCTATGGTACCGCTCATGGAGAAAGAAGTAGTGGACAACAAGCAATGGCTTGACAAGGAGGAGTTTATGGACATTCTGGTAGTGGCGCAAAGCACCCCCGGACTTTTTGCCATAGACATGGCAAGCCACATCGGATATAAATTGCGCGGAGTCAGAGGCGGCATTGTCGGCGCATTGTCCGTGGCGGCACCCTCCATTGTGGTCATCCTGCTCATAGCCATGTTCTTCCATGCGTTCAATGACAATATCTATATTGAGAAAATATTCCGTGGCATCCGTCCTGCTGTGGTGGCATTGATTGCCGCTCCCTGCTTCTCGATGGCGCGTACCGCAAAAATAAACCGCCGCAACATCTGGGTGCCTGTCGTGTCAGCATTGCTAATCAGCGCGTTCGGGGTCTCCCCCATCTACATCATCCTTGCGGCAGGACTGGGCGGCTATCTTTACGGCAGACTCGCAAAGAAATAAAAAGCACCTTACTTACCGCTTAAACAACAATCCAAACAAAAAAACAATAACAATGATATTCCTTCAATTATTCTACGTATTCTCAAAAATAGGCATATTCAATTTTGGCGGAGGCTATGCCATGCTTTCCCTTATCCAGAACGAAGTGGTGGAAAAGCATCACTGGCTGACAGTCAGCGAGTTCACTGACATTGTGGCAATCAGCCAGACAACTCCCGGACCGATAGGAATAAATGCCGCCACCTACACCGGATATACAGCTATCGCCAATGCCGGATACCCTGTGTGGGCTGCTGTTCTCGGTGCGATACTTGCCTCTCTCAGCATATTGTGGCTGCCCTTCATACTGATGGTTTCCATCAGCCGTTTCTTGCTCAAACACAGCAACTCAAAGCCGGTGAACGATATTTTCTCCGTACTCCGGCTGGCTATTGTCGGACTTCTTGCCGCAGCGGCAATCTTGCTCATGTCGCCCGAGAATTTCGGCAATCCGTCAGAGAACATGTTCTCCTTCGTGGTGAGTGTGGCAATATTCCTCTTTTCATTTGTCGGCACACGGCTCTATAAGATTCACCCGATACTTATGATTGTGCTTTGCGGACTTGCCGGACTGCTGATATATTAGTGTCCGGCATTCCGGATTTCCATATAACGCGGATTCGGGACAAATAGCTTTCGCTGATACCACTGATACCCGGTGTTTTGATGGTTGCAGACTCAGACACAGACACAGAACACTAATCATGATGGCAGAAAGTAACTTGTCCCGAATCCGCGCCATTGTCAATAGCTCCTCACAAGCGGGAAACCTTACATCATGCCACCCGGATGGAAAACACTTTTGCGGAGCTTTTCTGTGTTTAGTTAAGTTGAACTTGCCAAACTTAATTATTTAATTCTTACCTTTGCTTGACATTTATTTTTTCCAATCATAAAATCTTATACAATAATTATATATGGCAAAGAAGGACGAAGTGACTCCCATGATGAAGCAGTTCTACGACTTCAAGGCTAAACATCCTGATGCGTTACTGTTGTTCCGTTGTGGCGACTTCTATGAGACTTATGCCGATGATGCTGTGATAGCCTCTGAGATTCTTGGGATAACACTGACAAAAAGGAGTGGCGGCGCAGGCAAGAAAGAGGACGCCACGGCAATGGCGGGTTTTCCGCACCATGCGCTCGACACTTATCTTCCAAAATTGGTGAGGGCTGGCAAGCGCGTGGCTATATGCGACCAGCTTGAAGACCCGAAACTTACAAAGAAACTCGTAAAGCGAGGCATTACGGAACTTGTCACTCCGGGTGTGTCCATGAATGACAATGTGCTGAACTACAAGGAGAACAATTTTCTGGCTGCCATACACTTTGGCAAATCGGCTTGCGGAATGGCGATGCTCGACATTTCCACCGGCGAGTTTCTTACGGCAGAGGGCACCACAGACTATGTGGACAAGCTGCTTACCAACCTGTCGCCAAAGGAAGTGTTGTATGAGCGAGGCAGAAAACCTATGTTTGAGGGCAACTTTGGCGGCAAATTCTTTACATATGAGCTTGATGACTGGATTTTCACGGAGGATACGGCACGCAACAAGCTGCTTGCCCATTTCGGAACGAAAAATCTGAAAGGCTTCGGCATCGAGCATTTGAGGAACGGCATCGTGGCGGCCGGTTCCATATTATTTTATCTGGAACAGACACAGCATACACAAATAGGCCATATACGGACTATCTCCAGAGTGGAGGAGAACAAATACGTGCGTCTCGACAAGTTTACCATCCGCAGCCTCGAACTCCTCGGCTCTATGAACGAGGGAGGAAGCAGTCTGCTGGGAGTAATCGACAAGACCATCAGTCCGATGGGAGGACGTATGCTCCGCCGCTGGATGGTGTTTCCGTTGAAAGACATCAAGCAGATAGAGGAAAGGCAGGATGTGGTGGAGTATTTCTTCAGAGAGCCAGAGTTCAGGGAAACGGTGACAGAGCAGCTGCACCGCATCGGCGACCTCGAAAGAATAAGCTCAAAGGTGGCTGTCGGACGCGTGTCGCCGCGCGAGATGGTGCAACTGAAAGTGGCTCTTCAAGCCATCGAGCCTATAAAAGACCAGTGTATGCAGGCCGACAGTGAGAGCCTGCGCAATATAGGCATGAGGCTGGATGTGTGTACGGAGCTGAGAGAGAAGATTAGCCGTGAGATAACTAACGACCCTCCGTTCCTTGTAAACAAAGGCGGAGTGATAGCCGAGGGAGTGAATGAGGAACTCGACGAGCTGCGCAAGATAGCTTACTCGGGCAAGGATTATTTGTTGCAGATTCAGAAGCGCGAGATTGAGGCTACCGGCATATCCAGTCTGAAGATTGGTTTCAACAACGTGTTCGGCTACTATATAGAGGTGAGGAACACGTTCAAGGACAGTGTGCCGGACAATTGGATAAGAAAGCAGACACTGGTGAATGCCGAGCGTTACATCACTCAGGAACTGAAGGAATATGAGGAAAAGATTCTCGGGGCGGAAGAGAAAATCCTGTCGCTGGAAAGCAGGATATTTTCTGAGCTTGTCGTGTATGCGGCAGACTACATATCCGCCATCCAGACCGATGCCGTACACATAGCACGTCTCGACTGCCTGCTTTCTTTTGCCCTTGCAGCCCGTGAATACCGCTATGTGCGTCCTGTGGTGGACGAAAGCCTTGTCATCGACATCCGGCAGGGACGGCATCCCGTCATAGAGCGTCAGATGCCTGTGGGCGAGGAATATATAGCCAATGACTTGTATCTGGACAGCGAGAAGCAGCAGATAATAATTCTGACAGGACCGAATATGGCGGGTAAGTCGGCATTGCTCCGCCAGACAGCCCTCATCACCCTCATGGCGCAGATAGGGGCCTTTGTGCCTGCCGACAGTGCCCGTATAGGAGTGACAGACAAGATTTTCACGCGAGTAGGCGCAAGCGACAACATATCTGTCGGAGAATCAACATTTATGGTCGAGATGAACGAGGCGGCAAGTATCCTCAACAGCATTTCCCCGCGCTCGCTTGTGCTGTTCGACGAGTTGGGACGCGGAACTTCCACTTACGACGGCATATCAATAGCCTGGTCTATTGTGGAGTATATACACAACAACCCTAAAGGACATGCCAGAACATTGTTTGCCACCCATTACCACGAGCTTAACGAGATGGAGAAATCGCTCTGCCGGGTGAAGAACTTCAACGTGTCGGTGAAAGAGATGGACGGAAAGGTGATATTCATGCGCAAGCTGCAACCCGGAGGAAGCGAGCACTCGTTTGGTATCCATGTGGCCAAGATTGCCGGCATGTCGCCTGCCGTAGTGCGCCGTGCGGAACAGGTATTGAAAGAGCTTGAGAAGAACAACAGCCACGATGGTGTGTCCCGTCCGGTGACAGAGGGAATTTCGCCTTCCAGCGGCACACAACTCAGTTTCTTCCAGCTCGACGACCCTGTGCTTTGTCAGATACGCGATGAGATATTGAACTTGGATGTGAACAATCTTACTCCTATCGAGGCTCTGAACAAACTGAATGATATAAAGAAAATTGTAAGAGGCAGATAGATAAATACAGAGAAACTGTCTGATAAGCCCTATTTTAAAGATTTTACCCCTGTCAGGATGCACTCTCTGGCAGGGGTTCTTTCTTATATCCAGAGACTTGTCAGACAGCCTCTTTGTCAAAACAGTCTATAAAAATATTTTATATAAATCTCTCCAAAGTCCACCTGCAAAAAACACAAACATCTGTGAATGCGCCAAAGGCACATCTGACATTATGTCACTTGGCAAGAAAGCGCAATTTTAACATTTTGCGCGGTCGTGTCTTGTGTGTCGATGCTTGTATTTTTGAATCTTACTGATAAGTTATTGATAATCAATAAAATACATTTTTAGCAAAAAGTATGCGGTTTTAGATGCAGAACGCATGGTTTGGATCAAAATAGGATATGTTGATAATCAGAGAGTTATGAGATTTTTGTCTTAAAATCATCTTTTTTGGGGTTCAAAATCCATTTTTGTTTTTCGGGGCATTGAAAACCCGGCTGTCGTCTTTTTGAGAAAAAGATTTGGGAAAATGCCCGATTTTAGGTCAAAAACAGGTCTTGAAAAAATTCGTTCACCTTGAAAATAAATTTCGTGCGCCTTGCGCAAAAAACCGGTGCGCCTTGTAAAAAAATTTTCAGCACCTTGTAATTTTGACTTTTACTGCACTTTTAGGGGAATGAGACCTGATTTGGCTTAATTTTACTTATCTTTTGGGTATGTGAATTGTTCTATTTATCCACTTAAAATTCGAGGTTCAAAAACCTCCGTAGAATCGCGTTTTTGCAACCTCGGCAAAGTCCGGTTCATTTTGAGGCGATTCTACGGGGTTCTGATTTTAACACTTCGATATAATACAAAAGCTGTAAAAAGCCGCAATATACTGACATTTTATCAATATATTACGGCTTTTTATTGCTATTTACATATATTCTATCCTCAACCAAATGTTCTTGGAATGTTATCTGTCGGCCAAGAACTTGCTTTCCGTTTCTTCAAGTATTGCAAACAGCTCCTCGACAGTTTCCGCACGGAGCATCCGTATGCGTGTCTGCCTGAAATCAGGTATTCCCTTGAACAGGGGCGATGCCGCCAAATGACGGCGCACATGTATGATGCCGCCAAGCTCGCCTTTCGGAGCGCATTCCACACTTCGGAGTATCTGACGGCGGAGCACATCCATCTTCCAGCCTACGGTCATGTCCTCACAATGTGTGCCATAATCAAGGAAATGCCTTATCTCCTTGAAAATCCACGGTCTGCCGAATGTGGCTCTTCCCACCATTACCGCATCGACACCATACTTACTGAAACATTCTGCCGCGCGCTCCGGAGAGTCGATGTCGCCGTTGCCGATGATTGGAATCCTCATGCGCGGATTCTGCTTTATCTGTCCTATAAGCTCCCAGTCGGCATTGCCGGTGTACATCTGGCTTCGGGTGCGCCCGTGTACAGTAAGTGCTTGTATGCCGCAATCTTGAAGCTGCTCGGCAAGTGTGACTATAATCTTGGAGTTGTAGTCCCATCCCAGACGCGTCTTTACGGTAACAGGGATGTTCACCGCATCAACCACGGCGCGTGTTATCTCAAGCATGAGAGGCACGTTCTGCAACATGCCTGCTCCCGCGCCTTTGCCCGCCACTTTCTTTACCGGGCATCCGAAATTGATGTCGAGTACATCGGGACGCGCCTGTTCCGCCACAATCCGTGCCGCCTCGACCATAGAAGCCACATCGCGGCCGTATATCTGTATGGCGACAGGACGTTCTTCCTCGCACACCATAATCTTCTGCAACGAACGGTTTACATAGCGTATGAGCGCATCGGAATTGACAAATTCGGAATAGACCATAGACGCGCCAAACTCTTTGCACAGAAGCCTGAAAGCCTGATCGGTAACGTCTTCCATCGGGGCAAGGAACACAGGCTTTTCTCCGAAATCTATATCTGAAATTTTCATTGGGTACAATTTAAGTTGTTGAACAGCGTATAAACAAATCTCATTTCTTTCTTAGGGCAAACTGCAATGAACGCTTGTAAAGAATTGTCTGCACAATTCCGCGTGTGGCAAGATAGCACAAGAAAGAAATCCACAGTCCATGATTGGCTATGGAAGGATATAATGCAAAATATGCGGTAAAAAATACGGCGGTGGCAGACAGCATAGAGACAAGCATCTGCCAAGTGGCAGTGGCTCCGATGAACACACCGTCCCAGATGAATGCGGACATTCCGCACACAGGAATAAGCAATGCCCAGGGAAGATAGGCGGACGAGGCGGATATGACAGACTGCTCGTTGGTGAGCAGTCCGAGGAATGACGTGCCGCCAAAAGCATATACTGTGGTGAAGATGAGGGTCATCACTCCTCCCCATACGAAAAGACGGTGTATGGACGAGGTGTATAGCCGCTCATTGTCCGCACCTACGGCCTTTCCTATCAACGCTTCTCCGGCAGCCGCAAACCCGTCCATCACGTATGAGAAGAGTGTGAACAGTTGCATCAGCAGCGCATTGACTGCCAATATGGTATTGCCCTGAGATGCTCCGGCGGAAGTGAAAAACAGGGTGACGGCAACAAGGCACAATGTCCGCAGGAATATGTCGCGGTTGAGATTGAAGAAACGCCACATTGCACGACGCTCATCCTTGTTCCTCAAATTGATGTCCTTCAAGGACACTTTCTTGCGCAGACGTCCGTAATGCCTTACCCACAGGCCGGCGGCAACGAACAGGCCGAAATACTGCGCCACAAGTGTTCCGAGCGCGATGCCTTCCACTTTCATGTTTCCGGCGCAGACAAACAGCAGGCTTGCCAGTATGTTCACTATATTCTGCACAACAGCCACCATCATCGGTATCCGCGAGTTCTGCATCCCTACAAACCATCCGGTCAGGACATAGAGCGAAAGTACCGCCGGCGCGCCCCATATACATATATCAAAATAAGATGTGGCGAGTCTGCCCACCTCCTCTGTCGGGCCGACAAACAGCAGTGAAAGATTACGCAAAGGGTGTTGCAGGCATATCATAAGCATGGATACGGCAAGCGCGATGAGTACCGCGCGTATGAGCAGGCGCACCGTCTCCGCAAGATTCCTGCTTCCGTAAGCCTGCGAGACCATGCCGCTTGTCCCCATACGCAGAAAAGCGAACAGCCAATACATTATATTAAAGAGCATCCCGCCCACGGCAATCGCACCTATATATGCTGCCGAGCCGAGATGCCCTACTATTGTCACGTCTACAAGACCAAGCAAAGGCACTGTTATATTGGATACAATAGAAGGCAGTGCGATGGCAAATATTTGCTTGTCACGTATGTTTAATCTTGTGCTCATTAATATAAAGGTTGGAAAGCTTCCATATAAAGAAGCACAGAATTTCTATGTTGAGTCACGATAGTTTTATACTATTGTCGCTAATGTTTGAATCCCTGATTTTGGGTTCTCCGTCATTCTGCCTGAATTACAGTGCCTGAAGCATACGCTTGAGCACCACTGTGGCGGAAATCTCACGGTTGGCAGCCTCAGGAATGACAAGCGAGGTCGGCGATTCTATCACCTCATCGCTGACAATCATGTTGCGGCGCACAGGCAGGCAGTGCATGAAGAACGCATTGTTCGTCACAGCCATATGGCGCGCGTCAACAGTCCAGCTCATATCCTTCGACAATACCTTTCCATAATCTTCAGGACGGGTAACTCCCGGACAACTCCAGTTCTTTGCATAGATAAAGTCCGCTCCCTCAAAAGCTTTCATCTGGTCGTATTCCACACGGGCATTGCCGGCAAAGACTGGGTCCAGCTCATACCCTTCCGGGTGAGTGATGACAAAATCAACATCTGCCGCGTTCATCCACTGGGCAAAAGAGTTAGGTACCGCCTGCGGAAGAGCTTTCGGATGGGGTGCCCATGTAAGAACTACTTTCGGACGCTGTGTGCGCTTGTACTCTTCTATCGTGATGAGGTCGGCAAACGACTGCAACGGATGTACTGTGGCACTCTCCATGAAGAATACCGGACGTCCTGAATATTTAATGAATTGATTGAGTATCTTCTCCTCATAATCGTCTTTCCGGCTCTCAAATGTGGCAAATGAGCGGACACCGATTATGTCGCAATAACTGCCCATCACCGGTATGGCTTCCAGCAAATGCTCGCTCTTGTCGCCGTCCATAATGACTCCGCGCTCCGACTCCAGTTTCCATGCGCCCTGATTGACATCAAGCACAATGACGTTCATGCCCAGATTCATGGCAGCCTTCTGCGTGCTCAGACGGGTACGAAGACTGTTGTTGAAAAAAATAAGAAGAGCTGTCTTGTTTCGTCCCAACTCACTGTATTTGAATCGGTCTTCCTTTATTTCAAAGGCTTCAGCAAGAGCCGTCTTCAAGTCACCTATATCACTGACATTCTGAAAAACTTTCATATAATCTCTTTTTTACGTTGTTACAAGTAAAATAAACATATTAAAGAAAATAGGGATTTGGACATGCCATGCCCAAACCCCCAACTCATACACTTTTATTTCCTTTTTCTTTTCTTCTTTGCAAACTCATTGTAGAACGGTTCGTCCACAGACTTGCCGTCAAAGAATTGTGCCCACTCCGGACGTCCGTCAGACGAGTGGCGGGAAGAATCATCGGAAGTGTCACGTCCCTTTTTTCTTATCTTTGCAAAAGGGTCTTCGGATTTGCGCTTGCCTCCACGCTCCGACGAACGGCGCGGACGGCTTTCCTCGCTGCGCTCCGAGCGGCCTCTGCCGCCTCTTCCGCGTCCGCTGTCCGAACCTTTGGAAGGAGTGCTCTCGGACAACTCTATATTGACCTTGCGACCGTCAAACTCCGCATTCTTGAGTGAGCGCAACACTATCTCAGCCTGCTTCTCCGGCACCTCAAAGAAAGAGAATGTCTTCATCAAGTCTATACGTCCGAAATCAACACGCGCACCGTTTGAGTAGCGGTTGACGAGTCCCATCAGCTCACGCGGGTGAAGATTGTCCACCTTTCCAATATTAATGAACAGACGCTTGTATCCCGGCTCGGCATTTCGTCCGCGCTCTCTGTCTCTGCGCTCGCCTCTTTCCCTGCGCTCGCCGCGCTCACGTCCCTTTCCGTTGTCCTGCGGAATCTCTATTTCCGGAGCGTTCTTGTAATAATTGAGGAAGGTATTAAACTCCATCGACACCATTCGCTTGATAATGTCTTCCTTCTCCATAAGCTCAAACTTACGGAATATAGAAGGAAGGAACGGCGCGATTTCCTCCTCATTGATTTCCACCTTCTCAATGTCGTCAATAACCTTGTACAATTGCTTCTCGCAAATCTGATGACCGGAAGGCAGTTTGCCAGCCACAAAGTCCTTGCCAATCTGTTTCTCTATGGCGCGTACCTTTGATTTCTCGCGCACATGGATGATACAGATACTTGTTCCGGTCTTTCCGGCGCGTCCTGTACGTCCGCTTCGGTGAGTATAGCTTTCTATATCGTCAGGCAGACCATAGTTGATTACATGAGTAAGGTTGTCCACGTCCAATCCGCGTGCAGCCACGTCTGTTGCCACAAGCAGCTGAATGCGGTGCTGGCGGAACTTCTGCATTGTCAGGTCGCGTTGTGCCTGCGAAAGCTCTCCGTGAAGAGAGTCCGCATTATATCCGTCCTGAATCAGTTTGTCTGCAATCTCCTGAGTCTCCATTCGTGTACGGCAGAAGATAATGGCATATATCTCAGGATAGAAATCCGCCACACGTTTGAGAGCCTTATACTTGTCTTTAGCCTGTACAAGATAATAAATATGATTTACTTTCTCTGCACCCTCGTTGCGTGAGCCTACCACAATTTCCTTAGCGTTGTTAAGGTAGTTCTTGCTTATTCGCTCAATTTCCTTGCTCATGGTAGCAGAGAACAAGAGTGTGTTTCTGTCTTTAGGCACTCCGGCAAGGATTTCGTCAATACTTTCCGAGAATCCCATGTTAAGCATCTCGTCCGCCTCATCAAGCACCACATTCTGTACTTTGCTCAAATCTGCCACTCCACGCTTCATGAGATCCACAAGTCGTCCCGGAGTAGCCACAATCACTTGTACCCCTTTCTTCAACTGTCGAATCTGAGTCTCGATGCTTGCGCCTCCATATACAGCCAGCACATACAGCCCGTCAATGTATTTGGAGTATTCTTTCAAGTCATCAGTAATCTGCAAGCACAGCTCACGTGTAGGCGATATAATCACCGCCTGAGTCTCTTTGCTTGCAGTGTCAATTTTCTGCAATACCGGCAATCCGTAAGCAGCTGTCTTTCCTGTACCGGTCTGCGCCAAAGCCACCACATCATTGTTGTTTCCTAAAAGATATGGTATAACTTCTTCCTGAACAGGCATAGGCTGTTCATACCCCATCTCCTTAATCGCTTTGAGAATTTCGTCACGAACTCCCAATTCTTCAAATGTCTTCAAAATTGTAACTTTTAATGTATATATTAAAAACTTGATAGTTGAAAAGTAAACGGTAAATCCACACCGGACTGTTTTGTATAGTTCTGCCATACGAAACTACAAGCCATCGGTACAGTCCTATATTGAACCTTCTACCCTCCAACTCGTCTATTTATCATCTAAAAATCTTTCTACCATTCAGTATTATTCTGCAAAGATAGTGATTTATAATCGTTTGCCCATCTTTTTATGCCTGAAATAATTTTATAAGGCGGTAAAAGCAGCATTATATCAGTATGTTTTCGTCTCAAACCAGTTTCTCCGCTGTTTCCGCCAAAAGAATGCGAGCATAAATACGGACAGCACCGCGCACACAACTGCCACGGCATATACAGCCACGGTTCCACCCAGCATTTTCTCCCATGTCATGTCCTTCAGTCCTTCGCCATACGTGTACATCGTATAAATTGAGAGGCTGTTGTTGATGATATGGCAGATGGAAGATACCACAAGACTGCCGGTCTTATAATAGATTACTCCAAGTATAATTCCTACAATGAAGGCGAAAGGTATCTGGGCAGGATTGAGATGGATGAGTCCGAATATAAGTGCCGATACGGTTATCGCCTGCCACGGACGCACTCCCTTGCGCAGCATTGGCGACATTATGGCACCACGAAACAGAATTTCCTCGCTCACTGGTCCTGCCAGACAGACAGCTGCCACACCATATACATTTGAGGACATTCCCAAGAACATTTCCTCATAGATGTTCTTCAGGTCAAGCTGCTCGCACACCACATCTGTGGCAAACATGCCCAGTATGGCTGCCGTTATCGACAAGGCACACATCGGCAAAGAGCAGCCTGCCGACGAAAAAGCTCTGCCCAATCCGAAAGGCCTGACTGCCAGCAGCACGACAGCCGTAATAATGGAAGATACCAGCAGCCCTATCGACATTGCCTCGACAGACATGGAGTCATTCATTATCAGTGTGATTACTCCCACAATAGAGAATGTGGCAAGCTGCACGGCAAGATATATAGCCAATGCCAATGCCGGAAAGGACAAGGATTTTATTATAGTTTTCATCTGATTAAAATATTTGGAATTAACTGAATGGTATTACTTGGAACGCACGCTGTCAGACAAGACTTATACGCTGCGCGTCCACTTCTTCGCGAAGAAATATTGAGGCGCATTCATGAAACTTATGCGTCGATTCGGAAGTGAAGTATCGGCATGTGCCGCCCTGCGTAATGCGGACACTCATCTCTTGATGCCGTCTCAGATAGTCTTCAAGACTCTTCGCTATATAATGTCCTTGCGGGACAATAGTAATTCCGTCCGGACAGTATTTCCTGATCTTCGGCATGAGCAGGGGATAATGGGTGCAACCGAGAATGATGGTGTCTATCAGGGAATCCTGCTCCAGCAACTTGTGGATGCTGTCGCGCACGAAGTAATCCGCTCCGGGCTTGTCCGCTTCTCCGTTCTCTACCAGTGGCACCCACATCGGACATGCCTGACCTACCACCACACTGCCGGGATAGAGTTTCTGTATCTCAAGTTTATACGATTCTGAGCGTATGGTACCCTCAGTGGCAAGCACACCTATGTGGCGGGTGTGGGTAAGCTCTCCTACAATTTCCGCCGTAGGACGTATCACTCCGAGCACACGGCGGTCTGGCTCATGGAATGGCAGATACTGTTGCTGTATGCTTCTGAGAGCTTTGGCGGAAGCCGTATTGCAGCCAAGAATGACCAAAGGGCAGCCGAGACTGAAAAGTTTCCTCACTGCCTGCAAGGTAAATTCAAACACTATATCGAACGAGCGCGTACCGTAAGGGGCACGCGCGTTGTCACCAAGATAAATGTAGTCGTATTGCGGCATCAGTGTGCGTATGCCGTCAAGAATGGTTAGCCCTCCATATCCTGAATCGAATATTCCTATCGGACCACCAGATAGTACGGTATCAGACATTCCGTATTTTATTAATGTGTTGAAGCGACAAAATTCCGGAGAATCCGGAACCTTATCGCTTCACTCCTCTTATTCTATTATTCTCTTATTCTATATTCGAGATAACCACTTCCATAATGTCATCCCCTCTGTTCACATTGACAAAAGGATAAGCGTTGGAATCAGTATTCAGTATGTAGTCATAATTGCGTTCCGTCCCTATCTTCTGAAGAATGCCACTCAGGCGGTCTACAAGCGGCTGCATGAGTTCTTTCTCCGCTTTGGTGAGCAGACGCTGCGACTCGTCCTTGAACTTGATGCTTTGCTCCATCAGCACCTGAAGCTCTTTCTGACGCTTGAGAAGAATATTTTCAGGGAAAGATTTCTGACCATCCACAAACTCGTTGAATTTCTTTGTAAATTCCTGTTCCGCGCGCTCCAGCTCCTTGTCATAGTCCGCCTTCAATGCCTCAAGGCTCTTTTGCGCCTCATTGTAGCCGGGCATTGCTTTCAAGGCCTCGCTATAGCTCAGATAGCCGAAATGCTGTTCCCTTACTATTGCCGCAGGAGTTTCGGAAAGTACGTCCATTGAAGGACCGCTCTCTGTCTGTGCCACAGACATTGTCGTTGTGAGAACGGTGGCCAGAATCAAAAATATCTTCTTCATTTTTATGCCTTTTTTATTTAGTACTGCAAACTTACGAAAAAAGTATGATATACCGCTCATTTTGTGCGCAAAACTCATATCCGGAGCCAATATTACTTGTATGTGTATAATAAAAATATATATTTGTCTGTGTGCGTTGTTCGTCATAATCCAAATGAGCCAAATGTCCGACTGGGTTCTTTTTATTTTGAGATATGCAAAGTTGATGCGCTTTGTCGGGAGAAATGAATGTCTCCATCAAAACATAACATTAAAAATATCAATGAATTGCGCGAGTTATGGATTAGAATGAAAAGTCGATTCCATGCGGAATCCGCAAATTCTTTCAGTGGATTTTTTGTTGGATTATCCGACATTTCAAATGGTTTGTCTTATATTTATTGCAGATCAGGTTCTGATGCAGGTATATTTTGCGGATGTATTTTTGACAGATTTCCTGACTTTTTGTAACGTGCTTTTACAGATGTTTCTCGATGTGTTAAGACAGACTCCTCCGTCACTTCGTGACACCTCCTCTAACTTAGAGGAGGAGCTATATACCTTGTCAATCAGCACGTTAGTTTCTCTGCAAATATGGTAACCTGGCTCCTCCCCTAAGTTAGGGGAGGTGTCGCTTTGCGACGGAGGAGTCTGTCGAAAACATCAACAAAACATCAAAACTTATGACAATTTGATATGTTAAAGCCCGCCTCCGTAGAATCGCCTCAAAATGAACCGCGCCTTGCCTCGGTTGCAAAAACGCGATTCTACGGAGGTTTCCGAACCTCGAATTTCAAGTGAACAAATAGAACAATCCGCCCGACTAAAAGACAAACAAAATTCACTCCAAACACACCATTTTCCCCAAAAAGCCCAACAAAACCCAAAATTACAAGGTGCTGAAAATTTTTTTACAAGGCGCACCGATTTTTTGCGCAAGGTGCTGAAAAAATATTTTCAAGGTGAACGAAATTTTTCAAGCCCCTTTTTCGGCCCAAAATAGGGCATTTTCCCAGATTCTTTCTTCCGAAAGACAGCGGACGGGTTTTCAACACCCCGAAAAACAAAAATGGATTCTGAACCCGAAAAAGGACTGTTTTAAGGACAAATTTTCATAACTATCTGATTATCAACACATCCTATTTTATACTCAACCCTTAGTTTTTGGTCTAAAACCGCACTGTTTTGAGTAAAATAGTATCTAATTGATTATCTGACATTTAGCACGAGGCAGAGCAGATTTGTGCGCATCTCGGAGCAAAAGAGAATGTCCGAAATGTTAAAATCAAGTTTTTTTATCAACTGACAAAATGTCAATTTGTTGTTCTGCATTGCCTGTAAAAAAACACCTATAACCTTTATCTTCGGTAATCACAAGCATCATTTTCTGTAAACAATTGTCTATCAGACTTAAAACGTATAAAACAATGCTGTGACTACCAACTATTAAAAGGATTTTTATCCTGAACTCACGTAATGAATAACCTTCACTTAAAAGTCTTTGAAAACTCTTTGAAAGGCATTAATATGACAGGAACTGTTCATCAGCACACAATCTTTCAGCACAGGAGCTTTCACTCCCTCATGCAACAATATATGCCCGGTTTCCACATAAGCCTCATCCCACAATCCATCATCAATGAAGCTTTGGAGCAACAGCCTGCCGCCTTCCACAAGCAATGTCTGTATGCCACGCTCATAGAGCTTGTCCAATATCTGAGGTATTATATCCGCATTGAAATCAATGGCAATCTTTTCCGCATGGCAACTATCAGCCGGCAACGAGGCTTCGGAAGAGGAAAAAACAATAGTCGGCACCTCGCCATCGAACAGTCGGAGTGTGGACGGAAGAGAGCAGGAACGGTCTACCACAATCCTGACAGGATTGTCACCATACCAGTTCCGCGTTGTCAGCGAAGGATTGTCCAGCAGTGCGGTGCGCCTTCCCACTAAGATCGCCTGGTGTTCCGCCCGCCGCTTGTGGCCGCACATTCCGGTATGACTGTCAGAAATTACCGCGCGCGGCTTGTCTTCGGGAGTGTCTATAAACCCGTCCGCGCTCTGCGCCCATTTGAGGGTGACGAAAGGACGGTGCTTGCCGTGGAATGTCATGAAACGCTTGTTCAGCCGCATACATTCCTCTTCAAGAACCCCTACCCTCACTTCGATTCCTGCCTCACGCAACTTCTGTATGCCGCGTCCCTGCACTTTGGCAAAAGGGTCTACACATCCCACCACCACACGGCGCAAACCTTTCTCAATGATAAGGTCGGCGCACGGCGGAGTCTTCCCATAGTGCGAGCAAGGTTCGAGACTGACGTAAATGGTAGACTCACGCAACAGAGCTGCATCCTTTACAGAAGCAATGGCATTGACTTCCGCATGTCCTTCTCCGCAGCGCACATGATAGCCCTCTCCGATAATTTTTCCCTCATGCACAATGACCGCGCCTACCATAGGATTAGGCTGCGCGTTCTTCCTTCCGTTTGCGGCAAGTTGCAGACAACGCCGCATATACATCTCGTCCAAAGTCATTTCTTTATCCGTTTAATTTAGACACAAAAAAATATGCTGAAAAGCAGGGCAAAATAACGCATTTTTTACAGGTATCCAAACTATTATGGAACAAAAAACTTATTATCAAGACGAAGTTGTTAATAGATTTAACAAAATGCCGTAACTTTGCGCCTGAATACAAACATATATAAAGCATTTAAGGTAACAACAAAAAAATGAAAATTCTACAATCAAGACCTGAGCTGCTGAACACGCTGCGCAGCTACAACAAACAAAAATTCATGGCAGACCTGATGGCTGGAATCATCGTGGGCATTGTGGCTCTTCCGCTTGCCATAGCCTTCGGCATCGCATCAGGAGTATCACCGGAAAAGGGAATACTGACGGCTATAGTAGCCGGTTTCGCCATATCGTTCTTCGGAGGCAGCCGTGTGCAGATTGGAGGTCCTACCGGAGCCTTCATCGTCATCATTTACGGAATCATACAGCAATACGGGCTTGAGGGACTTGCCATAGCCACCGTGCTCGCAGGAGCTTTCCTCATACTTCTCGGAGTGTTCCGCCTCGGCACCATCATCAAGTATATTCCTTATCCGATAGTGGTGGGATTCACAAGCGGTATCGCGCTCACCATCTTCACTACTCAGATAAAGGACCTTTTCGGACTGACGATTGAAGGTGGGGTTCCCGCCGACTTCATATCCAAATGGGGAGTGTATGCAAGTCACTTTGCCTCGCTCGACCTCCCGACAACCATTGTCGGAATATTGTCGGTGGTAATCATCGCACTCACACCTAAGTTCTCGAAGAAAATTCCAGGCTCGCTGATTGCCATCATCGTCATGACCGTAGCCGGAATTGTCATGACCAATTATTTCGGAATACACGTAGACACCATCGGCGACAGATTCAAAATAGACCCTTCCATGCCGGAAGCCAATGTGCCGGACATGAACTGGGAGACAATCAAGGGACTCATCTCGCCTGCCATCACCATTGCCGTGCTTGGAGCAATTGAGTCACTGCTTTCTGCCACAGTGGCTGACGGTATCATCGGTCATCATCACGACTCCAACCAGGAGCTTATCGGACAAGGTATAGCCAACATCGTGTCGCCAATCTTCGGAGGCATTCCCGCTACAGGCGCCATAGCGCGTACAATGACGAACATCAACAACGGAGGAAAAACACCGGTGGCAGGTATCATCCACGCTGTGGTGCTGCTGCTCATATACTTCTTCCTCATGCCATACGCACAATACATTCCAATGTCGTGCCTCGCAGGCGTCTTGGTGGTAGTCTCCTACAATATGAGCGGATGGCGCACAGTGCGCGAGCTGATGCACAACCCTAAGTCGGATGTCACCGTATTGTGGCTCACATTCATCCTTACTGTCATATTCGACCTGACCATCGCCATTGAAGTGGGACTGGTGCTTGCCTGCCTGCTCTGTATGCGCCGAATGGCAGAGACAACCCAGGTGTCTGTGCTCACCGATGAGATAGACCCTAACGGGGAAAGTGATTTGGAGGTGACGAATGTAGAACACCTCATCATTCCGAACGGAGTGGAAGTGTACGAGATAAACGGACCTTACTTCTTCGGTGTGGCCAGCAAGTTCGAGGATTTCATGGCGGGACAGAGCGACCGCCCGAAAGTGCGCGTCATACGTATGCGAAAGATTCCGTTCATCGACTCAACCGGAATACACAATCTCCACAACCTTATTTCGATGAGCCATAAGGAAGGAATCAAGATTATACTTTCCGGAGTCAACGAATCAGTAAAGACAGTGCTTGAAAAGAACGGATTCAACGAACTGCTTGGAAAAGAAAATATATGCCCGAACATCAATACGGCTCTTGAGAAAGCACAAGAAAACATTCAATAAGAAAAGAGTTGAAGGTTATGCAGCCATGACAAAAAGAATTTGCCGAACATATTCTTTACAGCTGCATAACCTTCATTCTTTTTCTGCAAGACTCATATAACACCATCGGGAAACGCATTCCCAAAACCGAACAAAAAGCGACAATAATGAAAATAGGAGTAATAGGAGGCGGAGCTGCCGGATTCTTCTTCGCCGTCAATATGAAGGAAATGTGTCCGGAAGCTGAGATAACAATATTCGAGAAGGCAAACAAAGTGCTGTCGAAGGTGAAAGTGTCCGGAGGAGGAAGGTGTAACGTAACCAACTCGTTTGAAAACGTCACCGACTTGAAATACATATATCCACGAGGAGAGCGGGTGATGAAACGGATCTTCAACATATTCGACCATGAAGACGCATACAGATGGTTTGAACGGCATGGAGTGAGACTGACCACTCAGGAAGATAATTGCGTGTTTCCTCAGTCGCAAGACTCAGGCAGCATCATCAACTGCTTCTTGTCGCACGCACATCGGTTCGGAATACGTGTCCTGACCGGGTGCAAGGTGACGGAAATTAAAAAGACGGACACAGGGAAATTCCTGCTTTCTATAGACAGACACACGGTTTCCCCTGCAAGCAGTCTGGACACTCAGGACGCACAGCAGCACACCAACACAACGGCACAAGAAGAGACGGTTGATTTCGTGGTGGTCACTACTGGAGGATGTCCGCGCCGCGAAGGCCTACAATGGCTGGAGCGTCTCGGACACAAGATAGCCACACCCGTGCCGTCGCTGTTCACTTTCAACATCCAGTTGGAGGAACTGCGCGAGCTGATGGGTACTGTGGTGGAAAACGCAATAGTGACTGTTCCTTCGACTAAATTCAAAAGTCGGGGCGCACTGCTCATCACTCATTGGGGTATGAGTGGACCGGCCATACTGAAACTGTCCTCATACGCAGCGCGCCATCTGGCAGACAACTATTACCGTTCTCCGTTGCTTGTAAACTGGTGCGGAATATCAGACATGGAAACAGTAGCGGCTTACATCCGAAATTTGGTGTCCGAGAACCCTCACAAGCAGCTTTCAAGTATACGTCCCTATAATATCCCATCGCGCCTTTGGAACTACCTTATACGCAAATCGGAAATGGAAGGCGGAAAACGTTGGGGCGAACTTGGCAAAAAAGGAATCAACCGTATTGTAAACAGTCTTATGAACGACACCTATCAGATTGCCGGAAAAGGCACTTTCCGGGAAGAATTCGTTACATGTGGAGGAGTGAGCATGGAATCCGTCCACATCAACACCCTTGAGAGCAAACACTGCGCAGGTCTTTATTTTGCGGGCGAGATACTCGACATAGACGCTGTGACCGGAGGATTCAATTTTCAGGCGGCATGGACCACCTCCTTTGTCATTGCCAAACAACTCTCAACAAAGTGACCGACATGTTTTCTCCGTCACTTCAAAAAACAATTATCCTTGTCCTCGGATTGGAAGAGGACAAGGATAATTAGACTTTATATCAATCAAAAAGCAAATGCAAGTTGCTGAGGTTCTTCTCTTTTATCCATCTGCCCTATGCTGATTTCTTCATGAGTCGGAATATATCCATTCCAATCTTCATCACCAAAAACACCTGTTTTGACAACAGATTCAGCCAACATTTTGATGACAGGAACAGCTACACTATTACCTATAAGATGCATCCAACGAGGTCGGCTCTCAGGTAACAAAAAATCATGCGGAAATCCCTGAATTCTACAGGCTTCCGCCTTTGTTATTTTTCTATATTTATTAGAATGAAAGACATTTTCCATAAATTTCTTTTTCCACTCTTCTATTGATGAAGCTTCTATCATTTCTGTCGAAACATAGTCATTCGTATCACTGGCAACTAAAGTAGGGTATATTTTTGATGAAGGAAGAAAAATTCTATTTATACCATTTAGACCTGTACTAATTTTTGTGTTTTTAAAATCATACCGTATTTCAGAACATCTTACAACCTCTTTTTCTTCAAGTTGCTTTAATGTATCCATTATCTTTATTTTACGCTTTCTGAATTCTTTATTAATTTTCAGTTTGTCTACCATAATACGATTGTTCTCACTGAAAGATAAAAGGAATTCTTCTGCTTCCGTAAGAGTTACATCATTGTCACAAACATCATAGTAGTAAGGAGAATGTTTCAAAATACGGATATTGACAAGCTCTTCCAGCTCTTCATACCTAATAGAAGGATCTATTTCCTGAAAATGCTCAAGAGACATTGCATTTCCATCAAGAATGCCATATTTACTCTTGCGTCTATTTCCAAGTAGTATATAACATATTTCCTGCTGACGCCTTGTTGTTTTCTCTATATCCCAAGAATGCACGGTCGTACCACCATTTCTCAAGTCATTAAAAAGAAAATAGTCGTTAAAGCCTTGTGAGTTGCAAGAAAGACTCCATCTGGATTTGTTTATTACTTCATTCAAATTTTTCTCTACATAACAATCATCAAGCACATCACTTAACTGAACCAATCCAGGCTGTGGAGTCGGCACAAAAAATCTATCCAAATAATTTTTGTCCTTAAAACCTACAATATAGATACGCACACGTGTCTGAGGGACACCATAGTCGTATGCATTAAGTAAATATTTACGTGCATAATATCCTGCCTCTTTTATTCTATACATTATATAATCCAAAGCCTTCTTGTTTCTTGGATCAGCCAATCCTTTGACATTTTCAAAAATAAATACTTTTGGTCGAACCTTATTCAACAGAAACAATGTATCATTCCATAACTGTCCTCTATCATCATCAAAGCCTAATTTTTTACCTGCGATAGACCAACTTTGACAAGGAACACCAGCTGTCATAAAATCATGACTTGGTAATGTTTTCAACTTTGTTATGTCGCCTAAATTATTACCTATAGGTTCATTGAAGTTCTTACAATAGGTTTCAATGGCATCTTTAGCTATTTCACTAAATCCAACACAATGCCCACCTACACTTTCCAGCGCAATGTGAAATCCGCCAATTCCTGCAAATAAATCAACAAATGAGAAATCCGCCATTTTTATTTGAGTGTTTCTTTATCAAATCCAACAGGAGGTTCTATACCTAGATACTCTCGATAAATCCTTTCTTTATAATAAACTCCTAATTTATTAATTTCTCTTATAAAACCATCGTATGTACCTTCACCTCCAATAAAGTTCCAAAATTCTTCCCCTATAAATACGGATGGATCATTTATCATATCAAACCACCGTTTTGGAAAAGACCAAGAATAATCTTCTTTACGTTTGCCATAAGGGTTATACACTAATGCGTAATACGCATTGTCAACCTTATGCTCATTCATGGCAAGCAACTTAAACATTTTTTCCTTACTCACTTTCGTTTGGTCGCTATTCGGCAGTGGTGACTTCAATTCAAAGGCATACGTTTCGTCTGTAAACTTACTTCTAATTAAGATGTCGCAAGTAACACTTACCGGAATAGGTTTCCCACCACCAGCTTTTATATATGCTATTTCTTTGTTCCAATCAGGTTTCAACTTCTTCTTTCCATCAATACCATGCTCCAGTTTATTCAAAACTTCTTGGATTCTTCTCAGACTCTCTTTTCCAACAGTTCCTTCTACAACTGCGCCCTGAAGACAATGACCATGATAAGCCAATGCCACCTGTACTGCGAGTTTCTCCCATACTGTTCCAAATGGGGTTACAAACCGTCTTTCAAAATGAGATCCTTTGAATATTTCATCAGGCACTAATGTTGCATATAATGGTTTGTTTGCATGGTGTTCCTCAACTATGAATGGATTTGTTATTAAAACACGTTCCATCACTCTATCCATCATGGATTTTATAACATCCAAGATAGCTTGTGTTACTTTATGATTCATTGCTCTTCTAAAACTAATAGCTACATGATTGACAAGTCTAATACTCTTCTATAGGCTCTATAATTAATACATTATTTGCTCTTGCAAAAGTACATAAAAATTAGAATTTTCTTTGAGTCTGTTCAAAAATGATTGAAATCTTTTTCTAATAAAGTTTGACCTATATGCCTGAAGTTTCCGTATCAACCGGATAGTTTCTTTCTTCGCATGATTCCGACTTTTTACGGCGCAGACTAAAAAGACAAGCCCGCAACGAAGCACGGACATTATTCGTTCTGGGATGGAATACATTTGAGAAAGCAATAAAACAACCAGCTTTATTCAAAGGATAGCTCCAAGACTTTTATATATATTATTCCTTTTCTTTTAATTTAAAAATCCTATGATAATAATAATAGGCTGTCGATAGTGTAGAAAATAAAAGGAAGAAATATTTGCATATAAAGTTATTGTACAAAGGCTGTATTGTTACCGACATATTATAAACATACATTTTTATGGAAAACTACTGATACTCAATCATCAGGTTATATATGTAAACATGTTGTCGAAAACAGCTTGTGTTTATATTTTCTGCGTTTTCATCATGTGGCTAACCCTTGTTTTTGGTGTAGAAACAGTGTCGGAACTTTTCAATAACTTTTCTTGGATGTTTATTTTCCGATTGTGATTATACGGATTATTGATAAAAGCAAGCAGAAGTTATTGAAATCTGTTGACATATTATTGACATGGTTTTAGTTGCCATTTACGGGGTTTTCAACGTAGTTTATCAACACTGCCAATGAGTGCCGGACGCTTTGGATAATTTAATGTGTGTAATGTGGTTTTTATGGTAAAAACGGGTGGAATTTGAAGATATTGGCTTTTGAACGTATCTGTTCAATCCATGAATTGAAATCCTTTTATGTATGCTTGTCGTTTTATTTCATAAATGTGGAAAACATATTGTTCATTGGTGTGAATAATGGGCTTTTTCAGGGTAATTATATATGTTTATAACACTGTTGAAATGATGTTTATAAGCGGTTTTCCACTCTGTTTTCAACGCATAATCTGACAATTATCCAAACAGCCTTTTCAACAGCCATGTGGATTTTTTCAAACTGCTGTTTATCAATTATATATATGTTGTTAATATTGTTTATGTCTTTTCTATATCAACATACATATAAACATATAATGAACATTTTCCGATAGTTTTCATCAATAGAGTGAATGATGAAAATATTATTTTTGTTGATATAAGTGTGGATAGATAGTACACTTCTGTCTGTCTTTATCTATATGTGATGACATTTTTGCGGGATATGAACAACTTTATTCTGACAGTAACTTGATTTGTATCCTACTTTTTATTTTGTCTGTTTACGGATGTTCTCAATTTGAGTCCGTCCTACATTCCGAGCGATTTATCTTGTTGTTTGTAGAGTTGGGTTTCTGATGCAGTATATTTGCGGATGTATTTTGACATACTTCCTGACTTTTTGTAAGTATGACTTTACAGATGT
Source organism: Roseburia sp. (assembly GCA_023665185.1). Taxonomy (GTDB): domain Bacteria; phylum Bacteroidota; class Bacteroidia; order Bacteroidales; family Bacteroidaceae; genus RGIG8745. The sequence continues at coordinate 272 of JAMPEL010000022.1, read as the reverse complement.
TTTTGATGGATTCTAACATACTCCTCCGTCGCAAAGCGACACCTCCCCTAAGTTAGGGGAGGAGCTATATACCTTGTCAATCAATATGTTAGTTTCTCTACAAACATGGTAACTTGGTTCCTCCCCTAAGTTTGGGGAGGTGTCACGAAGTGACGGAGGAGTATGTCAAAAATATTAGCAAAATATTGGATTTTCTGACAATTTGATATGTTAAACACCGACTCCGTAGAATCGCCTCAAAATGAACCGCGACTTGCCTCGCTCTCAAAAAC
>JAMPEL010000021.1 GCA_023665185.1 Roseburia sp. | reverse complement strand
CACAAAGATACACAGAAAATTTGATATAAACTAATTTTCAACATCTACTTAAATATAATAATTGTAACTTTTATGGAAAAATATATAGTTTTATATCCAGATACTTTTCTATGGTTTAATGAAAAACATGGAGTGTTTTACAATTGTGAGTTACATACATTTATGCACTTTGAATGCACCTCCATACTGTTAAAGTATTGTAATTGGATAAAAGATATTAATAATATGTATGTAGTTGAAATAGAGAAAATAGATGAGTACAATTCTGTATTTTGTAATTGGATAAAACTTATAGTGGATAACCATATAGGAGAGGTCAAGGCTGTATCGAACAGGAGGAGACCTATTAGCATTCCTCCTATTCTGAATTTACAACATGAAATAGAAGCGGAGTGTAAGGATGAGCTTAGGTTTCAATCTACAAATACAGCAAACAACCTTCAAGAAATTACTTTTTTTATAGGAGGAGAAAAAATCGCCTTAAAGGAAGAAGATTATTATAAGCAGGTTCTATATCCGATCAACAGCAGAAGTTGTTTAGGATTTAATGACATACTGTCTTTTTTAGATAATAATAATATTAATTTCCTGCGACAGATAAATTTAGTTCGTGGACATTTTTCGGACTACCACAATTATGATGTTTTAATAGAAAAAATATCTCAATATCACATTCCTATAACTTTATACCTTTTAGGAAATGACGATGTTTTTCTTGAGAAAATTCTTGATTTTTCTTCTCAAAAGGAAATTTTACTTGAACTTTATTTTGTTGACTGTGAATCTTTTATAAAAGCAACAAAATTATTAGCGAATAGTACTGTTAACTATCGATGGCTTTTTTTGATAAAAGATAAAATAGCTTTAGATAATGCACTGCAAATTGTACAAACTTACCGTATAAGGAATTACAGACTACTACCAATCATAATAAAAGAAAGGTCTAATATAAAATTCTTAAAAGATTATGTATACACTTCATACGAAGAACTATCTCACATAAAACTTGACAAACGAGGTGTTTTTTGTAATCAAACCATTAATTCTAATTATTGGGGACGTTTGTTTATAATGCCAGATGGCAATATATTCACGAATATTAATGGATGCTGTCAGGGTGATGTAACAGAAGATGTTATGCTTATAATACAAAAAGAAATAGAAAATAAAGAATCGTATTGGAAGTATACAAGAAGAAATGTCACACCTTGTAAAGACTGTATTTTTAGCAGTTTGTGTCCACCGCTCTCTAATTATGAGTTCTATCTAAAAAAATTTGATTTATGTACTATAAAAGAACAAAAATGAAAAAGTGTGATAACAATAAGAATAAATTAACTATCATTATTCCTTTTGTGAATGAGGGTGACGAAGTTGAGAATACTATTATTAGCATCTTAGACAATTCAAATAACGATGTAGAAATTATTGTAATTAATGACGCTTCTGATGACAATATTGATTATGAACAAAAACTTAGAAAATATCCAATAAGATATACATGTAATCATAAACGAATTGGTGTTGCAGCTTCTCGTGACAAAGGGGTACGTTTATGTGAAACGGATTACTTCCTGTTATTAGATGCGCATATGAGATTTTATAATTCAGGATGGGTTCATTCTATTGTACAAGAATTAAATAAAAACTCAGAATTATTATTGTGTGCCCAGACGAAAGTCTTGAAAAAAGAAAATGGAATTATTATTGAAAACCAGCATTTCAGAAATTACTGGGGAGCATATGTGAATTTTTACACCCCAATATGTTTCTTGGAAGCCCAATGGACATATTCTGATTGGTCTCTCCCAAAAGAGAAAAGGGATGCGCAGATAATTCCTTGCATCTTGGGAGCGGGATATGCAACATCTAAAAGCTATTGGCTATATCTGTGTGGACTGGAAGGACTTTTATCATATGGTAGCGATGAAGTATTAATCAGCATGAAGGTCTGGTTGGCGGGTGGTCAATGTAAATTGATGCCAAATGTTGTTATTGGACATATTTATAGATGCTCTTCTCCTTATGAACATTATACTGAAAGACGTATATATAATAGGATTTTTATTAGCCAGTTATTATGTTCTGTAACGATTCAGAAGAAACTTTTTGCTATTGAAAAAATTAAACACCCACAAGAATATTGGGATGCTTGGAAACTATATTATGATAATTTAGATTTTGTAATCAGGAATGCTCTTTCATTTAAGAAAAAAATAAAAAAAGAATTTTCATCCTTTGAAAAATTTAACAGTAGCTACAAATATATTGATAGAGAACCTATTGAAAAAAAGGAAAAATTCCTTTTAAGATGTGTTATATACATAGTTAGTTATATGAATAGTACCAATAGAATTGGACTATTAAATGGCAAAATGGGTATTGTCATTCTATTATTTTATTATGCTAAATATAAAAAAAATATATATATTGCTAATTTGGCAAACAAATTCTTAAAGGAGGTAATTAACAATATTAATATATATGATTCGTTAACTATTTCTGATGGCTTATTGGGGATAGGATGGGCGGTATGCTATCTGTTTCAACAGAGATTTATCTCAGACAATATTAATGAATTTCTATATAGTATTGATCAAAGAGTTTTAGAAATTTCCCCTTGCAGAATGGTAGACTTGAATATAGATTATGGACTTGGAGGAGTTTTACGTTATGTCTTGTGTAGGCTGTATAATACAAACGATGTATCAGAAACCGGTTTGTCTTTAGTTTTTTTGTCTGATTTGTATAATTGTGCAAAAAAAGTAATTGATGAAAATTTGTTTAATACTTGTCCTGAAACATATGTGGAATATATTTTATTTTATGAAAAAAAAATAGAAATGTCTCCAGCTTCTATTTATGAAATACTCATGCTCCCAGGATGGAATAGATATAGTAAGAATGTCAAGGATATTTCCTTGCGTGGATTGACTGGTATGTGTTTAGAGTATTTATTGACTACTTCGATAGAATAGAGGTATTATGGATCGTTTGATATATATTTTATTACTAATTGTGATAAATCCAGCTTTTATATATTCACAGACAGTAATACAGGGTTCAGTGAAAAATAAAGAGGCGGTGCTGATAGACAATGTAATGGTAACAATACAGGACGCAAGAACAGGCGCGATCGTTGGATTTGCTTCTACTGATGCTATGGGAGAATATCGGCTTTCTTTTAAGCACGATACAGATTCGCTATTTGTCACTGTTCGTGGAATGGCTATCGAGAATATGACGCGCACTATACCCAACCATTCTGCAACTGTGGATTTCATTGTGAATGAAAAGGAGATGAAATTAAAGGAAGTGCGTGTTACAGCCAACCCTATAAGTCGAAGGAGTGATACATTGTCATATGTGGTGGATGTTTTTAAAGGACAAAGCGATCGTGTCATTGAAGATGTCTTGAAAAAAATGCCCGGCATTAATGTTGCTTCATCTGGTGAAATCTCTTATAACGGAAAAGCCATAAGCAAATTCTATATAGAAGACCTTGACATGTTGGAGGGGCGGTACAATATTGCTACAAAAAACATAGAAGCCAAAGATGTCGCGTCAATCCAGATTTATGAAAATCATCAGCCAATCAAAGTGGAAAATGTATTCTCAGATCAGGTCGCCATTAATTTGAAGTTGAAAGAAGGAGCCAAAGGAGTGTGGGCGGTCCAGATGTTGGCCGGATTCGGTTATCAACCAATATTGTGGAATGCAGAACTGACAGGAATGCGGTTTTCTAAAAACCAACAGCATATTTCTATTTACAAGGGCAACAACAACGGACATACAGCCGATGAGGAACTGATGAAACATTATGATACGGGTGCTGTGGCATTAGCAACAGGAGGTATGCTATCAGTCACTCAACCGGATATTCCCAATATTGAAAAAATACGTTATACGGACAATAGGACCAATAGCATATCAACAAACCAACTTGTCAAACTCAAGGAACTGGAACTGACGACAAACATCAATTTCTACAATGAACAATTAGATAAAGAGGGTAGGTCGTTGTTCACTCAGTATCTGCCGAATGCGGCAACCCCTTTGGTCATCGAGGAAATTACGGAGAATACATCCAAAGAGAATAATCTGAATGTATCATTGGGAGTCCAGCAGAATAAGGAACTGAATTTTTTTCGTAATCGACTGAATATCCGGACTTCATGGAGTAGAACCTTTACAAATCTTGCTGATGGAAAAACTAATACTGCACATCAGCACCTTGACAATCCTTATTTCTCTGTTGACAACGAGCTGAGCATGATGAAACGTATCAACAATCATCTATTCCGCATTCACCTTGATGTGGCATATAAAGATTGTCCGCATCTGCTCCGCATCACTCCGGCTTTTTATTTTAGTCCCGACTCACTGAAAATGCTGAGTCAACAAGTGGAGCAGGAATACATCAATGCCAATCTGCATACTTCGTATGGTGTGAGCTTGGGCAGGTTTGCCTTGAACTACACTCCGAAAATTAGTATCGACCTTCGCAAATTGACATCTGGGTTGACAGGGAATGACTGGAACAATAATTTTATTCCGGCTGATGACAGTGCAAGAAATGACTTATGGTATAATCATTATCAAATAGGAATCGATCAGGATTATACCTATAAACAAAACAACAAGTTGAGGGTCAGGCTTCTTGTTCCAGTTTATCTCTCCGTTATCAGCAACAATGATTGTTTGGCTGATAATTCAACCAACTATCAACGGTTGATTTTGAACCCCTCACTTATGGCAGACTATAGTATTTCTCAATCTTTCAAAACTGTGGCAAGTGTATATTACCATAAGTCATACGGAAGTATGGACGACGCTTACAAAGGATATATTCTGCAATCATACCGTAATTTGCTTCGGAACTCTACGGATAGGCTATTTGAGAATAGTGGAAGCGGTGGACAATTGGGGATTGAATACAGAAATGTCATACGTATGTTTTTCTTGAATATAGGTGGCAGCTACCAACATGCCAGAAAGAACTTGCTTTATGGCTACGATTATGATGGTATAGTGGGAACAAAAAGCACCATAAATCAGCCTACGGAGTCTGATTACTATAAATTGTATGTCACATCAAGCAAGGGTATTAAATTCTGGCAAACGAAATTTGAGTTGTTAATGGGAATGAACAGCACCAAAAGCGACTTGTTGCTACAAAATATCATTCAGCCTTTTCATACAAACAGTTATACTACAGGTGGAGTTATCAACACTACTCCATGCCGCTTTTTTAATCTGTCCTATAATTTTGCTTGGTTGAAAATTAGGCAGTGGGTAACACTCGGAGATGAAAAGTTGCCGTCAATGCAGACTTATTCCCATAATGCCAAAGTGTGGGTCTTTCCGTCAAAAAAACTTAGCATAAACTTGAATTTTGATTATCAACGCAATGATAAAGTGGATAATTCTAAGATGTTTTTTATGGATGCAACCGTCAAATATAGCAATAGACAAGTTGAATGGGAATTTGAATCTGCTAACCTTTTTGATGTTAGATGTTACATGGCAAGCTCTTATTCAAATATGGGCACATATATCAGTAGCTATCAACTTCGTCCGCGTAATTTTTTGTTAAATGTTCGATTTAAGTTGAAGTAACTAAAATTATTCAGAACAAGATAATCCTATTAAAAAAAGCAAAAAAATGAAGGTTTCAGTTTTAATTGTTGTACACAATGCGGAAAAATATATATCCGAATGTATTGAGAGTGTATTGTCTCAAACTTACACAGACTTTGAAGTCATAATTGTAGATGATGGTTCTACAGACCATACAACAGAAATTATTTCTAAAATTAAAGATCCAAGGTTTTCTATATTCTATAATAATCATGACTATATCTCATCTTTAAATTATGGTATCGAAAAGACTAATGGGATATACATTGCACGTATGGATGCTGATGATATAATGTTGCCTACACGTTTGGAAGAACAGGTTGATATAATGGAATCGCATATGGAAGTTGACATATGCTGTACATGGGTGCAAACCTTTGGTTTTTGTTCCGATAATATTTCTCGTGGGAAAAACAGAATACAAGTTCCTCTTGCGGAATTGATGATAAAAAATATGTTTGTACACCCATCAGCAATGATTAAAAAAAGTTTCTTAATAAAAAATAAGTTGAAATATAAAGAATATCCATTTGCAGAAGATTATAAATTATGGGTTGATGCCGCATTAAACGGTGGTGTATTTTGGGTAATTCCTAAAATACTTCTGAATTATCGCATATCAAACAATCAGGTTTCATATAAGAATTTCCAAGAACAAAAAAGAACAGCAATACGTATACAGAATGAAGCATTATTGGCAATAATTAACGATACTCAAGTTAAAGAAATTAAAACACTCCAATATATATATAAGAAAATGGAAAAATTGAATCATAAAGGGTTATTATCATCAGATTCAATTCGTAATATCATATATGTTCTTTATAAAGAAGTCAAGGCTCAAAATTTTGGTTAAAAAACAGAATTTGCCATGTTGAATGTATATAGAATAATTTAGAAGTTTTGATTTCATCGTTTAGATACTTCAAGAGCTATGGTCTTATAAAATATAAATTAATGATAACTATAAAAAAATTCCCTCATTACCATCAATATGATGCAGCAGACTGCGGACCAACATCATTACGCATTGTCGCAAAGTATTATGGAAAAGAATACTCCCCCGAAATGTTGCGCCGCCATTGCTACATTTCAAGAGAAGGTGTATCCATGTTAGGTATCAGTGATGCTGCAGAATATATAGGTTTTCATACTATTGGAGCATGTATTTCGTTTGAACAACTTGTAGAAGAAGCTCTTTTACCTTGCATACTGCACTGGAATCAAAATCATTTTGTTGTCTGCTACAAAATTGAGAAAAAACGAAATGGAAAATATTATATATACATATCAGATCCGGCATCCCAACGATTACGTTATTCCAAAGATGAATTTTTGAAATGTTGGATAAGTACAAAATCTGAAAATACAAATCGGGGAACCGCCTTGTTGCTTGAGCCTGCGGTGGATTTTGGGACAAGAGAAGAGGAAGTGGAACAAAATAAACACAGTCTTTCTTTTTTTCTTAGATATCTACTTCCATATAAGGAACAGTTTATACAACTACTACTTTGTATGTTCATCGGAAGCCTCTTTCAACTAGCTTTTCCATTCTTAGCCCAAACGATGGTTGATTTAGGAATTAGCAAAAAAAATTTCAACATAGTGACTTTGATACTTATAGCCCAACTTGTGCTATTCTTAGTGCAGTTAAGTGTTGGGTATATTCGGGGATGGTTACTCCTACATGTCAATTCAAGAATAGACATCTCACTTATATCCGATTTTCTTGTCAAGTTAATGAACATGCCACTGTACTTTTTTGACACAAAGCGCACAGGAGACATTATACAGCGTATTGGTGATCATGGGCGAATTAAAGGATTTCTTATGGGAAATTCTATGGGCATACTCTTCTCTACAGCCAATTTCATTGTATTTGCAGGAATCCTTGCCCACTACAGCAAAAAAATACTATTAATTTTTTTTATCGGTAATTTTCTGTATATTATATGGATTCTATATTTTATGAAATACAGGCGGCAACTTGACATCAAACGATTCAATCTGTCAGCAACAGAACAGAGTAAAATCATACAACTTATACAAGGTATACAGGACATCAAACTGAATAATTGTGAAAAACAAAAACGGTGGGAATGGGAACATATCCAGGTTAACCTTTTTAGAATAGGTGTTAAGGGGTTGACTATTGGACAGATACAGCAGGCAGGAACAGTGTTTTTTACACAGACAACGTACATAATAATCTCGTATATTGCTGCACGCACCGTAATAGAGGGGCAGATGACACTTGGTATGATGATGTCACTGACTTATATTATAGGACAGATGTCGGTGCCTATTGGAGACTTTATTGGATTTATCCAAGCATTGCAGGATGCAAAGATAAGTCTTGAGCGATTGAATGAGATACATTCCCAAGATGACGAAGAGAAAGGAATATCAGATAAGGTCTCAATTTTACCTGGTGACAAAACAATTCGGATTGAACATCTGAAGTTCAGTTATGACGGGTCGGGACGGAATTACGCATTGAACGATATAAGTCTTGTTATTCCAGAGCATAGAGTAACTGCCATCGTAGGAGAAAGTGGGAGCGGAAAGACAACGCTTATCAAGATCATGCAAGGTTTCTACAAGCCAGACAGTGGATTTGTCAAGATTGGGAATGTCTGTCTTGATGCGATAAATCCACATCTATGGAGAAGGAAGACAGGGAGTGTCATGCAAGAAAGTTTCATTTTTTCCGACACGATAGCACGAAACATTGCGTTGGATGCAGATGAAATAGATGTAGAACGACTATATCGTGCTGCAGTTATAGCTAATGCGGACGAATTTATTTCTGAAATGCCATTAGGGTATAACACACGAATTGGTATGGAAGGCACCGGTATCAGTCAAGGGCAGAGGCAAAGGCTGCTTATAGCACGTGCCGTTTACAAAAATCCTGAATTTATTTTTTTTGACGAGGCAACCAACTCTTTAGATGCCACGAACGAAAGTAATATCATGAATAACCTTCATGATTTCTATAAAGGTAGAACGGTTGTAGTTGCTGCCCATAGATTAAGTACGGTGGTGAATGCGGACAACATTATTGTAATGAAGCATGGATGTATCGTTGAACATGGTACGCATACACAACTTGTTGCCCATAATGGTTACTATTATAAACTAATTAAAGATCAACTTAAACAAAATAATGATTGAGATAAAAAATAATGAACCAATGATAGAGATTCGTAGCAGGGAGGTACAAGAGCTAATGGGAAAAGTCCCACCAGGAATTCTTCGTATTGGAATTTATGTTATACTGGTGTTTCTCATTATAGTGTTTATATTGAGCTGCTGTATCACATATCCCGATACTATAGAGGTTATGGCAACGTTGAGAAATACGGATTGTGTCATTGATATCAAGAATTCAAAAGAAGGGATTGCCCGAAATGGAATTTCAGGATGTGTTCGCCAGGTAGTTAAAGGGGATACTTTAGCTGTCATCACACAAAAAAACAAGGAAAATTTATACGAGGAAATTATCGTATCTCCAGCAACAGGCACTGCATACCCTTGTGATAGCTTCAAGGAAAAAGACTATGTTGAAGCAGGTACAAGTTTCTGTTTTATTGCAGATACAGTATACCTTAAGATGACAGCACGAGCTTTTGTGACAAGTGATTTGAAGGCAAAGCTACATGCGGGCATGAAAGCAGAAACATCGGTTAATGGTTGCTGTATTGAAGGCGAGATTACCTACATTGCCGAATATGCCAATATTGTTAATGAATCCTATTCGATACTAATGGAATTCTCTCTTCCTCTTGAATTTGGAACTTATATAATATGGAACTATCAAGCGAAAATAAAAATAATAATAGGGGAAGAATCTATATTTGATATTTTTGCAAACAAGTTAACAGATAATATATAAAAATACAAATAATGAATAAAAATTGTGTTATTTCGGCTGTGGGCAAAAATAGCCTGCACAAAATGTGGACGGAAAGTAATGGAAATTTTGACCTCCATCTAATCGTATATGACAATTCTCTGGAAATGTTTTGCAATGATGCGGAATATACCTGTCATATCAAAGGGTATAAACTGAAGGTTATATACAAGTACCTTGAGGCTAATCCGCAATTCAAAGACACGTATGACTATTTTTTCTTTCCGGATGATGACATTCGGATGAATGCTACAAACATAAATGCACTGTTTGAAGCAATGCGTCGTTACAATTTGAAAATAGCACAACCAGCTCTGCGGATGTCCTATTATACATGGCCACACACACTATATAATAGATATTGTAAGTTACGATACACAAATTTTGTGGAAATGATGGCACCTTGCTTTTCACGTGATGCTTTGCAAAAGGTCCTGTTTACATTTAATGAAAATGAAACCGGTTGGAGTACGGAAACTCACTGGTCTATACTGATAAATGCGTCAATACGTGACATGGGTATTATCGATGAGGTGAATGTGATACATACCCGTCCCATACAATCCGGACAAGAAATCCATCATAAGGAACTTGCAGCCTATATGAAAAAGTTCGGACTGAAAACACAAGTCTACTTCTACGATATGATACCTTCACAGAATGAACATGTATATTGCTGTGACAAAACCACTTTTACATCTATATGTTCTACATTGGTACATTGGATTAGTAGTGAGAAAATCTCATCCATGAATATCGGGGAGGATGGATATTGGGGCTACGTTCATTTTCTGTTCTTGCTTGCCGATATAACCCAAGCACAGAAGTATGCAGATGCAGCTTTGGAGTTACTTGCAGAGATACAAGACGGATTAGGACAAGTAAAGGATGACATGTCCTTTTCGCATGGCATTGCGGGCTGTTGTTGGCTGATAGAGTTTCTTGCAGGAGAGAATTTGTTGCATGAAGACCCACTGGAACTTCTGGAAGAAGTTGATGTATATATTCAACAATATGCAAAAGACCACGCAGACAGCCTGACTATTGCGGAACTGACCGGCATAGGAAAGTACTATCTTGTCAAGTTTCAAAATAGACCGGATACAGCCAATAAAAATGCATTGCAGGATATGAGTAAGCTTATAAAAATGAAGATAAATTTATCGCAAAAGCTCCATGACATGCGAGTCTTTCTTGATACATTAGAAATACTGAATGAATGTGGGACTGATATTTCAGATCTTGAATGTTCTCTGGAGCGGTTGATATATCAGACTGAACTATCGCAGTTGGAGCGGATGTATTATTTGTTTAGGCTTTATACGATAACACATGAAGAGTATCTGCATGTTCGGGTCATGGAGGAACTGAAAAATTTTATCCCTCAATTAATCAGCCTTGCTGATGCTCTGATGTTGGCCGAAATACTATACTATAAACAGAACTGTAACCATAATCATAACATAAGATAATCATGTCAACCAAAACAGCAATATTGTTTGTCACTCATATTTTTAATGAGGAAATTGAACGTCAAATCAACAAACTGAACACAGAAACGGTAGAGTTAGCATCGTTATATGTAGTTTATCAGGCAGACAAAGTTAAATTGAACTTACCATCAAATGTAAAACAACATGCCTTTACAACGCACAAACTCAATAGGCTTGGCTACAGATCTTGGGGATGCACAATAATGGATGGTAACTTCCACTTCGTTCTGTTGGATTTCTATCGACAGCATCCTGAATTTGATTATTACTGGCTTATTGAATATGATGTGCGCTTTAATGGTGATTGGAATACATTTTTCTCGTTTTTCCAAGATAAAGAAGAAGATTTTTGGACAGCACATGTAGAAAAAGAATGTGATAATTCGGGGTGGATACGTTGGCATGAGATCGAATTGAAAAATCTTCCATTGAATCATTCTACACTGCTAAGGTCATTCAACCCAATCTGCCGGTTTTCCAACAGGGCATTCGCGCTGTTACATTCACGTTGTCTATTAGGCGACAGGGGGCATAACGAATTGTTAATGCCTACATTGTTCAAGTATTTCAAATTAAAGATAGCAGATTTTGGTGGAACCGGACGCTATACTTACAGGGATTACCCCAACCTGTTCTATATTAATGATGTAGAAGATGATGCGGAAGATAAATGCACACATCGTTGCTATCCAACACATAATAGTTCAATTATGAAATTTCCAAATAAAATATATCATCCTATAAAATAAAGAAATGACTGATACATCAACAACCTGTCTATTGGTGCTAACCCATTTGATGAACTTTGACTTGTTACACCATTTAGAAGTATTAAAAGAGGCGTCACAAGGTGTTACAGACATGTATGTTATATATGATTGTGCAAACGGTAAACCTGATATAGCTTGTGACAATAATATACCCATATATATGTTCAGTTCCTCAGAACTTCCTAAATTCTTCCATCAAGGTGAACACCGGCTGCCTTCTCCGCTTTTGGCTTTGATGAATTTTGCCAAGAGCCATAAGTACGACCGCTATTTGCTCATGGAGAATGACATAGTTCTTAACGGTGACTGGCGTGATTTTTTTCAAACCATAGAGAAAGAACGTGACATAGACTATATTCATATTGCTACTGATGTACTTGGTAATCCTCAGGCGCACTGGCCAATCAAGTTTATCAAAAACAATCCGTTTAAGAAAGTTTACTTCTCTTGGTGCCAATTGTTTTTGGTAAGCCATTGCTACCTGATGGATATAGATACCTTTATACAGCAAAACGATACATTCTATTACGAGTTCCTGCTTCCCACAATGGCATATAATGGAAGTTACAGAATTAGACAGTTTGAAAATTTTGGATATAATTTCCAAGTGTCATGGGGACCAGCAGAACTTTACGAATACAAATATCTACACGAAACGCATCATAATACATTTTATCACCCTGTCAAAAATTTAAGGCTAATAACAAAACTCTAAAAATTTCGTTCGTGGAAAACATGAATTCAAATATAACCATTAATTCATCCTAATATACGTTAAAAATAAGGAGTGGTGGAAACTATCGATATAAAGGTAGCGCTTTTATTCCTAGCACCCTGCATATATTTCGAATAAATGTACGAAGCGTTTTGGGAGGAGGGCTCAATATATGGAATATATGAGATAAGAATAACATCCAATCTACATAATCGGGCAAAAGCATATAAATCTAGCCCGATTGTTACGATTTTTAGCCACAAAAGTACATTGATTCCGATTAAGGATTTTCAATATGACAACAGAGATAGAAATATTGCAATACCTTGCATTACCATCCGGTAGGCAATCAATAAGAAAGTTGAAGTATACCTTACTCGTACTTGGTTATTTGAATATTGTCTTACTTCCAAAGTGGATTGTCTTCCCAATTAACGGGAAATCCCATTGCTGCAACATCGACATTGGGATGAGCCTGCAATAATGATTTTAATTGTTGTTTGAAATCATTATTAGGATGAGTGGCATTCTGCAAGTATGCAAGGCAGCAAAGTTGGGCATAGAGTTTGGTAGGCTGTGTTATGGAAGCGTCTATCCAGTCACCTTTCAACTTACTGGGCAATTGTGGTTTCAAAGGGTATCTTCTGTTCCATATGCGTGAGTGATGTGCAAGGCAGTTGCGCAGGGCAACGGCGCATTTACACCAGCTCTCAAGATATTCGTGCTGTGGCAAGTTAAATTCTCTCGCGATTTTCTTCTTAAGTTTAGTGTCTTTTAGATTACAGAATATCTTTGATAATGTACCGAAAGAAACCACTTCCAAAGTTTTCCATACAGGGGGAATTATTGGATTGGAGTATTTATCAAAATGTTCCTGAATGAAATCCTCTTTTGAGCGAAAAACTTCCTGCTGGACGCGAATAGAGCAATCGGTAAAGATTTTGTTATCAGCAAACAAACTCCTGTCCATTATCCAGAATGAGCCGTAAACCATCGAGAAATGATGTATGAGTTTTGAGCGGAGTGCTATCTCAAAACTTTGTATGGCGGTAAAAAGCAAAGCCCTCAGTTTCTTGTCAAAGAAATAAAGATTGACAGCATTGTCAAAATGGCTGTTAGGCTTGAAAACATGAGTTGTCTTGTCCTGCTCCATCGGACGGAGGTAGTTTGCCAAACGGAAATAACTCATGATTTTTAACTGCGCTGAAGCATCATTGTCATCTCTTATAATTAGCCCCCGGTTTTTCAGCATTTGAAGAATCTGGGGATAATCCAACGGTTGTTTAGTATAATCCATAGTGTGTAAAAAGCAAAAGTTCCGCCCTGGTACGCATTAGAAAGAGGCGTGGCGGAAATTGTCGGTGTAAAGGTAATGCTTTTATTTTAGTCCTGCAAAAATTTTCAAGAGAAATTCAAGGGAAACGAACAAAAATGGCATTTTGAGGTATAAAAGGGGGATAGAAAGGAATCTGAAGGTCATAAATAAACATTAAGGATTTCATTCTGTTAGTTTATACAATGGCAACTTCCGGGTCTCGTCTACGAACTGTAGTAATGTTCCCGGATTGATATGTCTCCGTCCCATTCTGACCGTCAGATGCAGATGCGCCCCTGTAGCCCGTCCTGTACTGCCGCTTATCCCCACTACATTCCCCGGTCTCACACAATCGCCTCTCTTCACGCAACATTTGGACAAATGGCAATAACTAACGGTAAAATCCCCATGACGTAAAATCACATAGTTGCCGGAGCGTTTATCCGAGCCAACTTTGACCACTTTTCCAAACATCATGGCAAATACTTCTTCACCTTCTGCAGCTCTCAAATCAATCCCATTATGAAATGACTTCTTTCGGGTAATAGGGTCAATACGTTCTCCATAATCTGATGTGACAACAATTCTCCGGAGTGGATATGATACGCTCATATAGCGTTCCAGCCACTCCTTTCTTTTATCTATGGTGTCTTTCTCGTTTGAGACAGGCACCATTTCTTTTTTAGGTACATTTTCCCCTGCTTTTGTATTCCTGCTGGCAACCTCAACGGCATACCGTCCTTTTTGCATCGAGATTGTGTTGAACTGAGCATACGCACTCAGAGTAGAACAACAGCACAAGAGTATAAATATATTTCTAACTATCATATTGCAAAGTTAATAAAATCATACTCCATTTCATCCAAATCAATTCTCTTTAACCTATCATATTCAAAATCATATTTGTACAAAATACATATTACTTAGGACTTCTTTAATATGATTTTAAGTATGATTAAACTCTCCAATATTAAACATACATAAATAAAAGACATTTCAAACTCTAATCTATACAGAAATCAAATTGTATCAGATACATTTGCGAAAAAATATGCTCAACAAAAACAACGACAAATGAAATCACAACAGTTTCAGCCCCACCAAATTCCCTACGGAACGTTAGCCAAGTTCGGTCTCACACAGGAAATGATAGAAGACCTTCCTCAGACCGTTCAGGAAGCCATGCTTGAAGGCCGCCGTTCTCCGGTACTCCCCATCCACATCACCGATGAGGACGGAACAACCATCAAAGCCCGCACACGCTTCGCCCTTATTGTGACTGAGGACAACGATGTGGACGTGATGTTTTATCCACAGCTTAAGAAATGCGAGATAGACCGATTCACACCGGAGGAGCAGAAAGCCCTGCTGTCCAACCAAGCCATCATCGCACTCGCCACCATGCCTGACGGCAAGAAAGTACCCGCCTTTCATCAGATAGATCCGGGAACCAACCAGATACTCTATGTCCCGACACCCGTTATCGGGCGCAACCTTGAGATTGTGGCAAAGACCATGAAGCTCACCAATGCCGAGATGATATGCCTGCAAAAAGGGATGCCTGTCTCCACCATTGACGGAGACGACATGCACACGGTGGGTATCAATCTGAATGAGAACAATGGTATCGGCATTGTCCGTGGTGATATGAAGCAGTGGCGCGAGGCACAGCGTGACGGCATCGCCAGATTCAACTTCGGTCTCAACGGCTGCTGGACCACCGATGACGAAGGCAACCTCGACTATGTTCCCGAAGAATCCTATACCGAGGAAATCTGGGAGGAGCTGCGTAAAAAGAACAATCAGCGTACAATCAAATAAGAAGATATGAGATACGAACCGGAAGACATACTCGTGCAGAAAATGCAGACGGGAGCATACCGGTGGAAAGAATACATCCGCCATCATTCAAGAAAACTTACCGATGAATACGAACGCTATTGCCACCTCCACGGCATCCATCCTGACGAGGAGGCATCCGCTGTCCGCTTCATGGACATGCGCGAGCAGCAGTTCGAGGAAGCCGTAAAACATGGAGACGCATAGCCTATGCCGATACGAACCGACACCAATCCCCGTCCTCTTGAACTCACTCCGGAGCTTCAGGACATACTGAGGCGCAACGGCATACAGGCACATGTCGTGGCAAGCAGCAACGGCTTCGGACTGATGGTACAGGGACACGATTCCCCGTTGCTTCAATACAGCATTACCGAGAAGCAGTTGAAGGCACTTACCGATTGGGGAACCAACAGTGCCAACCGCAAGGCATACAACACCTTTGCCAGCATCGTGGCCGCTGATTTCGATATGCCCAAGGATTTTGTCCATGCCCGTAATGCCAACGGTCGTGTGGCTATGGGACTCCACGGCTACCGCATCGGTGTCGGAGAATACGGAAGAGTCGCCCCACATCTTCCGCCCCACCGTCACGGAGGGCTGCCCTATATGCCCATTCCCCACATGATGGGCTGCAGTTTCTTAGGCTGGACACCCCGCCAGCAGGCAGGCTTCCATCTGCGCAGAATCGGCGGACAGCTCTATTATCCCGGTGCACCGATGGTAGCAGACCGTCCTGACGGACGTATGAAACCCGGAGAACTGCAGAGCGGAGCCTACGGATTTTATTACAAGGGGCATACCACCGCTCCAGTGGCGCAAGGCACGGATGTCCTTGCCGACCTGCAGACCGTTCTGCAACCTACGGCCCAGCGTGAGCGTCCGGAGGCACCGGCCATCACTTATCATCAGGTCATCACTTCCGATGTCTACTTCTCCAACGAGAAATGGCAGGAGGTGCTTGCCTCACACGGTCTGATAGTCGATGCGGACAAAAAGACCCTCACGGTGCAGTCCTCCGCAGTTCCTGCCGACCTGCAATATAACCTTTCAGACAATGAAGTGGCCGTCCTCACCTCCAATTCACTCAAGGAAAGCCCCATAGCCGGGCGTCTTGATACGCTAAATGCCGTGCTGTCTGACGATTTTGCCGATAAAATCACGATGGAACAGCTCAACTCAGACAAACTCATTGACATAAAGCTCCATCCGGAGGTCAATGAAGACCTTAACCGTCAGCTCGGCACACAGGAACAGTACATCCGGCAGTTTTCCGACAATCCGGATTTGCAGGTACATCAAGAGATCGGCTTGCGTGACAATCTCCCCAAGGGCGGTGTCGTGATGGACGGCAACGACCTTGCCTACATCGACCGGAACAAAGGATGGTTCCGTGAGGGAAAACACGGCAGGGAGGTGACAGTGGACGACATACGGGTGGAACCCGTTCCCGACACGGAAAAGGAGGGGAACATGAAATACCGCATGACAGCCGTCATTGACGGAGAGACCGTCAGCCATGAGATCTCCAGGAAACAGTACGACAAGTTCATGGCGATAGACGACCTGCACCGCATGAAGCTGTTCTCCAAAATATTCAGCGAGGTGGACATGAAAGACCGCTATCCAGTCGGTCTCGGCACCAAGATAGCGGCCGCCCTCACCGCCGGACTTGTCGTCACCCATGACATCATGCACGGACCGCACCATGCTCCGGCAGTCTTTGTGGAAGGCCATCCCGGTCCGGGACCGAAAGTCTATTTCAAGCCGGGTGTGGATACTCCGGCCGATGTCGCCGCCCGACAATTCGACGCGATGATCAACGACCCGAACCGTCCGCACGGTCCGGGCATGGGAATGTAAAAAGACAATTATGGCAGAACTGACATACGATGATTTCAAGAACCGCGTAAGCATCCAGGACCTGCTTGTGGATGCCGGATACCAACTTAACCGCAGGGACGGGCTTCGCTATCCGTCCTATGTCCGTATCGGCAGTGACGGCCGCCGTGTCCGCAATGACAAGTTCATCGTCACCGCCAACGGACTATGCTGTTTCCAGCCTCCCGAACGGAAGAACTACAATGTCATCAGCTTCATCAAGGAGCATCCCGAAATGTTTGCCGAGTACCGTGCCGGCATGTCAAAGGACAGGCTTGTCAATCTCGTATGCAACCGTCTTCTCAACAACCCGCTTCCCGAAAGACGGGAAACAACGGAGAGAAGCCGCCGGGAGACAGTCCCTTTCGACATATATGCCTATGACACCCACGGATTCATCAACGGCAATTTCGATTCCCAGAAACCTTTCTACCCGTATTTCAAGAACCGTGGCATCAGCCTTGATACCCAGCGTGCGTTCTCCGGGCATTTCTTCCTGGCCACCAGGCAGCGCACAGACGGAAAGCGGTACACCAACCTGTCATTCCCGCTGACCTCTGCCTCTTTTCCCGGAAAGGAGATTATCGGATTGGAAGAACGTAGCCGTCCCGATGCCGAGGGAAAGACCGCCTACAAAGGTATGGCGGCAGGCAGCAATGCCGCAGAAGGGTTATGGATAGCCCGTCTGGAAAGCCACCGGAGCGACAGCGGCTTCACCCGGCCGATATGCGCGACAAAGGATGTGTACTGGTTTGAGAGTGCCTTTGACGCCATGGCCTTCTACCAGATTGCCAAGGAGACACGACCTGCCGGCTACCACGATTTCGGAAATGCCGCCTATGTGTCCACCGGAGGCAGTCCGAGCAACCGCCAGTTCTCCTCCCTGATAGCGAATACCCCTGAAGCCGTCCATCACCTTTGTTTCGACAATGACCGCGCCGGACAGATGTTCAGCATCAATTTCGCCCTCCTCCATGCCGGAAGGATATTCACATCCTATCTGTCACAGGACAAGAGCAAGCTGATTGTGAACGACACCACCAAGGAGTTCAAACGTTATGAGCTTCCGCTTGAGCCGTTTGACTTCAACGGCATCTGTGACCGGATGGGAATTGACAGAAACCATATCCACCATGAGCCGTGCGATGCCCACTACAAGGACTGGAACGACCAGCTGTTGGACAAGCCGATGGAACAGAATGAGGAACAATCAAATCATTTCAGACGATGAACGGACAAGCACCTTATCATTTCGGAACCATGACGCGCAGACCATCTGTAAGGCAGTTCCTGGCCAATGACCTTGTGCTTACACTGCTCAGCCTGACCGGATTGGCAGTAGCCGGCATTGACGGGATGATGCTCGGCGACCTCCTGTTCCTGTTCTCCACAGCCATCCTCCTGTGTCTGGTTTACAGGCTCTGCTACCTGAGAAGCATGAGGTTCACCCTTACCGGAGAACAGCTTGTCTATGAGCACGGTGTCTTCCACCGCACCTGTGACTATATGGAGCTGTACCGTGTGGTTGATTTCAGGGAGGAAAGTTCCCTGATACAGCGGATGCTCGGTCTGAAGACCGTGATGATTTATTCCGGAGACCGCTCCACACCGCGCCTCGACCTCATTGGAATGGACAAGAACGACAACCTGATTCCGGTCATCCGGGAACGTGTAACCGCCAACCGCAGAAAGAATGGAATATATGAGATTACCAACCGTTAGGATATGGCTGATGCTTCTGGCAGTATTTGCCGTACAGACAACGACCGCACAGGTCATTGTCTCCAATCCGCTTGAATGGCTTGCTCTGGCCGAAGGCAACGAGGCCATCAACTCGCAGATCAAGGACGAGGTGGACGGCCAGACAAAGACAGCCGTCCTGCAGAATACCATAGCCGCCGAGTTCACCAAGATACATGAGTGGGAAAAGAAATACACCACCTACCTGCAGACCGCCTCCGGTTTCGCCTCCTCACTGAAAGCGTCCGCCACGCTGTATGAGGACGGCGTGCGCATCTTCATCACGCTCGGCAAGCTGAAGCACGCCATCACATCCAACCCGCAGGGCATCGTGGCCACCATGTCGATGAACAACCTGTATATCGAGACCGCCACGGAACTTATCTCCGTCTATTCGCTGCTGCGGGATGCAGTAGCCACCGGCGGCAGTCAGAATATGCTCACCGGAGCGGAACGCTCACAGACCTTGTGGGCATTGTCCGACAAGCTCGGTGCTTTCTCCAAGAAACTGCACAGGCTGTACCTGAGCATCAAGTATTACACCATGACCGACGTATGGAACTCCGTCACAGCCGGGATGCTCGATCCCGATGCCGGAACCATTGCCCGCCAGGCATACAGCCGTTGGATCAGAGCCGCGAGGATGACAGAATGAAAAGAATACTGTTCATATTGCTGGTTGCCTGTTCGGTCAATACCGTGTGTGCCCAAAGCGACCCGGTATTGTCCGGAATGATTGTCTCCTATACCAACAAGGCGGAGAAACAGCTCAAGTCACAGGAACGGGCGATGCTTCTCCAGACCACCGGACATATCTGGACCAAAGAGGAAGTGAAAGCCACCACCGATTTCCAGCGGCAGTTCAACGACTACCTGGACAGTTTCCGCTCCGTCATCTGCTATGCGGCGCAGATATACGGGTTCTATCATGAGATAAGCCGTCTGACAGAGAACATGAAAGGACTTTCCGGACAGATTTCCGCCAGCCCGTCCAATGCCGTGGCTGTCGCGCTGACCCCGAAACGTAACGAGCTGTACCGGGAACTGATTTTGCGTAGCGTGGATATAGTCAATGACATCCGTCAGGTATGCCTGTCCGACATCAAGATGACCGAAAAGGAACGCGTGGAGATTGTTTTCGGCATACGTCCGAAACTGAAACTGATGAACCGCCTGATAACAAGGCTGACCCTTGCCGTGAAATACACCTCCCTGTCCGATGTCTGGAGAGAGATAGATTGTAGGGCAAAGAGTTATGACGTGGACAAATACAAGATTACGGACGAAGCCTTCCGGCGTTGGCGGAGTAATGGAAAGATAAGACCCGGACATTAAAACGAAAACAGATGAAGATAGGACTTATAGACGTAGACAGCCACAAATTCCCCAACTTCGCATTGATGAAGTTGTCCGCCTGGCATAAGGCGCAAGGTGACAGTGTGGAATGGGCGGATGCCCTGTTCGGAGGAAAATATGACCGCATCTACAAATCCAAGATATTCACCTTCACACCGGACGAGAACGCACCGTGGGACTGCGAGGTCATCAAGGGAGGAACCGGTTATGACATTAAAAGCCGTCTGCCGGCATGTATAGAGAACTCCACGCTGATGGACTATAGTCTCTATCCCCAATACGATTTCTCCATCCAGTTCTTCTCACGAGGCTGTATAAGACGCTGTCCGTTCTGTCTCGTGCATGGCAAAGAAGGCGATATCCATCCGGTCGAACCTGTGCAACTGAATCCGGGAGGAACCCATATAGAGGTGTTCGACAACAACTTCTTTGCCAATCCGGAGTGGAAATCCGCCGTGGATTACCTGTTGAAAACCAGGCAGAAAATCAACCTGCACGGTGTGGATGTGCGGATAATGGACGAGGAGCAGGCATACTGGCTGAATAGGCTTCCGCTCTACAAGTCCGTCCATATCGCATGGGACCTGCCGCAGATAGACCTGACGGAGAAACTGCGTGAGGTCACCCGTTACATCAAACCGTGGAAGCTGATGTGCTACATCCTTGTCGGCTTCAATTCCTCGATGGAGCAGGACATGTACCGTATAGAGCGGTGCCGGGAGCTGGGCATCAAGCCCTTTGTCATGCCGTACCGCGATTTTGAGAATCGCATCCCTCCGTCACAATACGCGAAGGACCTGGCCCAATATGTCAATAAGCCCATGATATTCAAATCCTGTGCGTTCAAGGATTTCTCCCCACGCAAGGGCTTCAGGTGCGGGGCATATTTCAAGGACAACCAATCAACAACAATTATATCAGATATATGAGCAAATGGTCAACCATCCTAAGATTAGGCAAGAACATGGTGAACAATCCCGCCACACGTAGCGTGGGCCGTTCCGTCATCAGTCCTGCCAAAACCATGCAGGCGGCAGGCACCGCCGCGAAGACCGCCACCATAGGAGCCGGAGTCGGCTATGTGGGCTGGCAGGCACTGGTCAATGACAAGCCGATAGCACGCACCGTGGCGGACATTGCCATCGGAGAGAAGAATGTGGATTCCGTAGTGGAGACGACCTCCGCTGTAACGGAGAAAGTCGGTGACATCGCAAGAAGTACCGGAGAGGCACTCGGCAACGTGTCCGAGGGTGTCCGCCAATCGGGAAGCGCGTTGGGCGGCATCTCCGATTTCATGAGCGGCATGGGCGGAGGACAGGGCGGCAACATGTTCGGCAACTTCTTCTCGAACATCTTCAAGGGGAACGTGTCAGGCATGAGTATCGCCGGGCTTCTTGCCGCCGGACTCATGATATTCGGCCGGACAGGGTTTCTCGGCAAGATAGGCGGCATCCTGCTTGCCATGATGCTTATCGGAAACAACTCAAAAATAGCGCAGCCGCAGACCTCACAACCTGTGGCACCGGAACAGCAATCCGGAGGCATGCGCAGATAACCAGCGGACAAAACATAGTAAAATGGAATATACACAGGAAATGAACCTCATGTCGGAAAGCGGCTACTCGATGCCCTTTACCGGCAAATCGGAAGAAGTCATACTCGCAAGAGGATACGGCAGGCAGCCGGACGGCAGTTTCAATCACGGCATAGACCTCAAGACCGACCGCTATGTCCTACGTGCCGTCGCGGACGGTATCGTCACCGCCATCGGCTCCAATCAGGAGTGCGGACTGTACCAGACCACCAGATACGGGCTGTACGAAGTCACCTACGGCCATATCTCCAACGCCATGGTCAGTTTCGGCAAGAAAGTAAAGGCGGGAAGCATTGTCGCCATCAGCGGCAAGTCACTCTCTCTGGAAGTCCGGTACAACGGCAGGGAGGTGAACCCCATCGACTTCCTGACCATGCTTTTCGGCAACATGAAGATGTCGGAGGCGGCAAACGGAAGTGACGGCCTTCCGGAGTTTGACACGCTGGACATGGACATACCCACCGGCTATGACGAAGACAGGGAAGAAATCGAGGAACTGATGTCACGGTTCTACACCGACTATCTTTCCGAAGTGGCGAAAGGGCTGTACAGCGTGCCCGACCACACGGAGCAGTCGCTGCGCAACATCTTCTCGCTGGCTTCCGTGCGGAACTGTTTCTTCGAGACCATCCCCTCGATGGCCAATCCGCTCGGTGTGGCGGACCGGGCGATGCCCCTTGCCGCCAAAGTGCAGGACCTGCTGATAGCGGATTTTCTGAACTATCTCGCCCTCCGTCACCGGATATTCCTCTCCACGATGGATGCCGCGAGTAAAAAAAAAGCTATGACGGAGCCGTCGCCACAGCCGGAATAATCGACCCGCTTGAAGATTTTGACATTGACATACAGAGTTTCGACATACCGAGGCTGCTCACCGTCTATCCCGACAAGGCGGGACTGCGCTGGTGGGCAAAGGCCTGGTTCAACAATTCCGAGAACGGCGAACCTGCGGTGGAGATCGAGACACAGACGGCCATACAGTTCATTCTTGACAGGCTGGACAAGGAGAACCTGCTGCAGGAGTTCTTTCCCAAGCAGATGGAAGTGTATCACAATGCCATCGAACAGGCGAAAGAACAGTTACTCAAACAAATAAGCGTATCATAATGGCATCACCCAAAGACCCTCAGCATTTTGCGGAAATGGAATACTGCATCACCCGGTATTTCAACTGCCACATCCTGCCCGTGATGAGAAGCGAGCGTGCCGCCCTTCAGGAAGCACAGGCAAAGGAGATTGCGGACTACAGCCGGAGCTTTTCCGGAATCATGCGTTCCGTGGCCAACGCCATACACAACGAGCCGGATGATACCCTGCTGTTCCTGCGTGCCACCGGAAAAGAATGTTCCAAGACCGCAGAGGACTATGTGGCGGCATGCAAGGACAACATTTCCGGGAACAAGGAAATTCAGGCGGACATGCAGCGCATCGCCTGTGACTGGCGCACGGCCGTCATCAAG
Organism: Roseburia sp.; assembly: GCA_023665185.1. Classification (GTDB taxonomy): domain Bacteria; phylum Bacteroidota; class Bacteroidia; order Bacteroidales; family Bacteroidaceae; genus RGIG8745. The sequence goes on along the minus strand of JAMPEL010000021.1, from coordinate 14,161 downwards.
GAAATCGGAAGGGAACGTTATGACGCGCTGTCCGCCAGGCTCGGTGCCGACCTTGCCCTTGCCTATCTGGACCATCGGCTGGAAGAGCTGATGATAGACCGGATGGTGGCGGACGAGATGCCCAAGTCCTCTTTTGAGTATATTATGCGCAAGGGTGTTACCGGCAGTCTGTTCGGCATGGCCTATGAGGTGAACAAGTCACCCCTGCAGGCGGAGATTGAGGAGCGTGGAGAGGCCGCCTACAATCCCACCAAAACGGAGCGTGCCGCGGCAAAGGGTGTCAGCATCGCTTCCGATACCGTGGCGATGGGCGGCGTTTATTCCTGGGCGTCACTGGCAAGGGTTGCCGGAACGGAGATTGTGTTTTCCGGTCTCGAATCCGCGCTGGGAAAGGAAAAGAGCAAGGGCATGACGGTAGATGAGGTCATCAGTCAGGCTGTCTTCGGAGGCTCAGGAAACAGATTTGATGCCTTCCGCAAGCAAAGCCGGTCCATCAAGGAGTATGAGAATACCTATCTGCAGACCATCAATACCGGATTATCCAAGAAAATGTCACTGTTGAAAGAGAAACCGTTCTGGGAATTGGATTTATCGGAATCCACAAGTCTACATATGCCGTTCAAGCCATTCATCACATCACCCCCGGAAACAAAGGAACGTGACGCGTCCATCCCGATGGTAATCGCGCCCGGCAAGGAACAGGCCTTTCTTGCGGATCAGGAGGAATTGAAACGGAAACAGGCCGCAATCACATCCCCACCACCGGAAGCTGCTCTCTCTCAAGAAGAAACCAATGACAATGTACCTCAAAATGCGCAGCCCTCTCAATCTGACGATAACAGTGACGGCAATCAGGCGGGCTGGTCAGGGCTGCTCCGGTCTTTTGGACTGGACGGGATAAGCGATGTGGGACGTAATCTGCCCTATGTCATCGCCATGCTGCCCGATATGCTGGTCGGACTTCTGACAGGCAAGACACAATCGGTCGGATTGAAGAAGGATATGATACCCGTGGCCTCCATTCTGATGGGACTGTTTGTCCGTAACCCGCTGCTGAAAATGGTACTTATCGGTATGGGCGGAGCCAACCTGTTCAACAAGGTCGGTCACGAGGCCATCGAAAGGGAAACAGGCACACGTATGACCGCCATGAAATACAGGCAATATGCGGAGGAGGAACTGAATCCGCGTATTGCCAGTCCCATTCTCAAAGGAAACATACTGGTCGCCACCATTGACGGCGTACCCTGTTCGGTCACGTTGCCGGACAATGCGGCTGACGCCTGCTTGATAGGGGCGTTGCCCCTGAACACCCTTGCCAATGCCGTACTCGCCAGACATGACCGTATGAGCGGTATCTCTCCGGAAAATCACAGGAACATTGATATGGACACTACGGTCAACCGTGACCGTGGCATGACACTCAGGTAACAACATAAAACGGTTGATATGAAAGAAAAGACACCACAGGAACAGGCCGCCGGAGCCAGACAGACCGAGCTTATCATCAATGCGCTTAACGGGGCGTCCGGTGAAGGCCACTGGCTGAACGTGACAGGCAAGGAACGTCCCAGAATCTATCCGCAGAACATGACCCTCAGTCCGTTCAACTCGCTGATTCTCGGACTGCACTCGGACAATGGAGGATACTCCACCTCCATGTACACCACATTCAACGACGCGAAGAAACACGGTGATGCCGTATTGAAAGACGAACGCTCTGTTCCCATCAACTGGTACCGCTGGGAATCCTATGTGAACAGGCACGATGACACCGATAAAATATCCAGGGAGGAATACCTGCAGCTTCCGCCCGACAGACAGAAACTGTTCAAAGGAGTGCGACAGCGTGAGATCAGACCGCTGTTCAACCTGGAGCAGACGACCTTCCAGTTTACGGATGCCGACACCCTTGAGAAACTGAGGCAACGTTTCGGAGGGATTGCCGCCCGTGGCAACCTGATGGCGGAGGAACGGCAGCTGCGTTCTTCCGTGAGCCAGCTGCGCAAGCAGATAAGCGAGAACCTTATCCCCATCCGCAAGTCCGCCACCGGAGAGGCAAGGTATGATTCGGGAAAGGATGCGGTCTACATGCCGGAACAGAAACATTACGGGAACTATCATGACTATATGCAGGATATGCTCCGTCAGGTCATCGCCGCCACCGGACACCGGGAGAGGCAGTCCCGTGAGGGAATGGTGATGCGTGGCGGCACAGGACGCTCCGAGTCATTACGCTATGAGCTGCTTGTCGGGGAACTCGCCTCCGGAGTGAAGATGATGGAACTCGGCCAGCCGGCGAAACTGTCTCCGGAATCCATGAGGCATGTCCCTTACTGGACACAGGAACTGCGGGAAAATCCCTGTCTGATTGACGCTATCGAGAGCGATGTGAACAATGCGCTTGACATCATAAAGAAGGCCGAGCATGGAGAACGTATGGAACTCAAAGGCGACGTGAACCGTCAGCAGACAGTGGAATACCGGGACAAGAGCCGTCCGCAGGTATCGTCCTCGGAAGCCCTTGTACTGCTGGACATCATGGCTCACGGCGGTATGGAAATCAGCGGACGAAATTTCCGCAATACCGATGAGCACAAGGCTTTCATGGAGAAATTCGGACTGGACTATTACAACAGGCTGACAACAGAGTCGCTGGAACAGGCGCGTCATGGGCAGACCGATTCGGAGCTTATCGACATTGCCTATACTCAGGCATCCAACGAGGCGGCAAAGATTTTCAGCCGTTCGGAAGAGCTTCTGCCCCGTGAATGGGAACTGAAAGGCTCCTATACGATAGCGGACAGGCTGTCCAAAGTGCCGGACAAACGTTCCAGAATGTTTCTCGTGGTGCAGGATATGAACACCGGCATTGCGGATGTGGTGCTTCCCGGAGCGGCACGCCGTGGCGGTGATGTGGTGCTCCCCAATGGAGACAGGCGTAATTTCTGGCTGTCACCCGATGAGGTGCTGTTGCCGGAGGAGCGCAAGGAAGCCGGGGCAAGGGTTGTCACCCACAATCTTCCGGGGATGAACAAGGACAAGATAGAATCGGCACTGCTGGCATCGGGCGCCGCTTATGTTCGCTTTTTCAGTTCCGAAGGCAGGCTGGCTTACCGCCCGGACGATGCCTATTTTGCCGGCAAGCAGGTAATCAGTGCCAGACTGGACGGGAAGGAACTGCTTGAACAGTCCAAGTATGATGTGGCGGAAGCTGCCAGCCTTGCCTCGGAAGTACGATTCGACCGCATACAGATGGTCAGGGACGATGACGGTAAATGGGCTTTGCTCCTGAAACCGGAGAGTGAGCCATCGTTCAGCATCTATCCCGATAAAGAAGATATAAACCGGTTCTTCTCCACCGTCCGTCAGAATGACCAGATTGCCGCCAATGCCGTACGCAATGAACTGGCACAGAAATACCACGCCCTTGCCAAAGCCAATCCGGAATTGAGGAAAGACCTGTTCGGACAGATGCCGGAGGGCATTGACCCCCGTCAGATAGAACGGGTAAACATATTCAAGGCAAAGGACGGCACCTACCTCTGCCTGCCCAAGATTACGGGTGTCGAGAAGCTGCAGCCGAGAGTGGTGTCACAGCAGCAATGGCAACGGCTGTGGGCGACAGACGACATTGCCAAATACAAGACAACCCTTGCAGCGACCCTCTTTGCGGACATACTCCAGAACCGGAAACAGGAGGAGACAACCGTGCGGCATAATGCGGAGGAAGTGGTACAGAGCCGCCCGGACGTGGCTGTCACCTCACCGGAGATGCGGCAATATGAGGATATGAAAGCCAAACATCCCGATGTCATTCTGATATTCAGGGCAAAGGGCGGCTATGAGATTTACCAGGAAGATGCGGACAAGGCGGCACGCCTGCTCAATCTGCCCAATGAAAGAAGGGAATACAAGAATGTGAATGTCGTCGCATTTGCTACCGGAGACCTTGACATCCATCTTCCCAGACTTATCCATGCAGGCCAGCGTGTCGCCATCTGTGACGCGTTGGAAACTCCGAAAGAAAACGTAAAGCAGGGACAGAGTAATGAACCGGTGCTTGCCGACAACAGCCGGCAGGCAGGATTAAGAATGTAAGCGTATGGCAAGCAAGAATCAGCAATATGCAGAACAGTATGCGGAATATGCTATGTTATGTTATTTTCAACATAACATCGCAAATGTTGAGTATAAATTTATGTATTCTTTATTGTTCACATCTCTGGCTCTTAATTAGTTAATGATATTCTATACAACATAATTTTAACTACTGTCACTATGAGAATAACTAACAGAAGTCCGTCACAAAGGACACAATAACAACATTTAAGGTGCACGTATGAACGTGTTATAACCATATAAATAATCGCTCTTTGACATTTTGCACAACATGATTTTTCAACTGACTATAGACTATCTAAAAAAGCCATGAGTTTCTTGTCGTCTCCCCATTTTCGATTTGGGTTCTTGACATTTGGAAACTCACACTTTTTTAGAGCTTTTATCTTCTGGTCTATACTTATCTCGGCATAGATGTTCGTGGTGTCAATGGATGCATGTCCAAGCCAATTTCTAACCGTATTGATGTCTGTTCCAGAATTAAGCAAGTGAGTAGCGGTTGTATGTCTGATAGTATGAGGTGATGGGCGTTTGTTCCTGAAATTTGGATAATCCCGACTGATAAAGTCAGCATATTTCTTAATGAGAGTATATATGCAGTAACGTGTCATGGGTTTATTGAAACGATTCAAGAAAAGGAATTCATCAGGTTCTCTTCCTTCCATCAGTGGCTTGAGCAAATCCCAGAATTCAGGCCAAAGAGGGCAAGTTCGCTCATGTCTGCCTTTTCCGTGTAAGGTAACAGTTCCCATCCCTCTCTTTTTAGGCATAACGATGTCACCGACATATATGTTTATTACTTCGGAAACCCTGGCACCAGTGTTATACATGAGTAGAATTATGATATGATCTCGTTCTGCGTATTTGTGATTTCTGTTGTTTAGTGGAGCTTCTGTAAGTGCCTCTATCTCCTCTCTATCCATGTATGTGATTTGCCTCTGTGTGATTCTCTTTGTGGGTATTTGTCTGATTTGGTGGCACCAATCAATATAGTCAGGGCATTTCCATGCGATGAATTTCGCAAAGGACTTGATGGCCGTAAGTCGTTGATTCCGTGAGGAAATAGATGCATTTCTCGTTTTCTCAATAAACTCGTCCAAGAAAAGTAATACCATTTCCTTGGAAATGTCACCAATATTCAGTTTGTCAATTGCGATATTTGTCTTTCCAGAAACAAAAGTAACAAGCATTCTGAATGTGTCTCGGTAGCTCATTTGGGTATTGTGTGACATGTTACGTGTCACTGTCAGGAATTCGCCCAAGAATAGTTTGAGCCAATAACCAAGGTAATCAATCTTTGTTGTCTGTGGGCTTTTCATTGTCTTGATTTTTATAGATGTAAAACAAATCGTTGGCTTTCTCTAATATTTCAGGAATCATACTCAGGTAAACAGATGTATGGGATACATTTGAATGGCCCAGATATATGGAGAGTTTCGGAAGTAAGGATTGTACGTCTTTTCCTTCTTTATACCAACTCTTAAGAACGTTTGTAGCAAAACTATGCCGGAGGTCATGAATCCTTGGTTGATGTCTTTTTAATTCGGGAAAATATAAATTGGCTTTCTTGCGAATTTTTGCGAATATGCAATGAAGGGTAACAAAGTTTACAGGTTTCCCCCGTTTTGACACGAAGACGTAATTATCTGGTTCCATTGGGTAGCTGTCGGATTTTCTCCACTCAAAGACTTCGTTTATGAGTTTTGCAACTTGATGGTTATAGGTCACATATCTGGATTTGAAGAATTTACTATCTTCAATATATATGATTTGCTGTTTACGATCAATGTGTTTAAAACGAATAGCAAGTGTCTCGCTAATTCTTAATCCCATGGCATAGGTTGTCATCAATATAAAACGGATACATCGCGGATCGGTGACAAGAGATTCAGATTTCATATAAGTCAATGATGCGTCAAACAGGCGTTTTAACTCATCATTGCTATAAATGTAAGCTGGATGAGCATCAGGGAAAACAGGCAATTGCTTTGGAATAGGATTAATAGAAGTATATCCTCTTAGGTATGCCCATTCGAATAATTTCTTTATAGCACAGTAGTCTTTTTTCCATGCGTTAGTAACGGTTGTGTTCCTTCTGTTTAAGAAGGAAGTACAGTCTTCTTCTGTAATTAATTCCGTTTCCTTTGATACTCCTACAAATTGGGCGAACTCTCTTATGGTGTGTTTAATCCTTGAGTTTTTGTCAGATGAATCCCTATATTTGAGAGAATCTCGGAAGGCGATATATAATTCTGTAACTGTATGAATATTCATAATACACCATCAAAATTTATGTTAGAAACTTCGCGTAAAGACAAGAAATCAACTTTTGCATAAATTCTTGTTGAATCAATGCTTTTATGCCCAAGCAAATCACCGACTTCCTTCATCGTTTGTCCATTGTTTATTAAGAAAGTAGCATAGCTATGGCGCAATGAATGTGGACCTTTATGCTTGATTGATACATCACGCAACTCTCTACGCACAATATCATGAATTGCATGACACGTAATAGCACGAAAAGGAGCCTTGGCACAGAAAAACAAACTATCATTGTGTGAATCATTTCGTCTTTCATACCGAAGATATTCAATGATTGCTTCACCAACAGAGTGTAAAAGGGGGAACGTTTGGCTTTTGCCACCTTTTGCATGTTGTATATGAATGTGTTCTTTACGCCAATCAATATCTGATATTTTCAGATTTGCGACTTCACTACAGCGTAGGCCATAAGTTGCTAACAACAAAACGATTGCATAGTTTCTTCTTGCTGATTTCCCCTTGGTGTTTTTCATTCGTTGAAGTATTGTCTGAACCATATTCCAAGACATAAATGATGGCAAGTTTTCCTCTTTATATATTCGCGGAAGTACAACGGCTTCATACACCCCAGGTTGGCACCATCCTTGCTCTGCGGCATAGTGTAAGTAGGAACGAATACGTGCCATGTATGCTTTATTGGTTTGTCTGTTTGTATGGCATGACGTATACGTTTCTATAAACTTGTCAATATCAGCCAAAGTGATAGGCTCTTCTGTGTTTTGCTTGCCTATCGTGTCATAAAAGCGATGTAGCGAGCGCAAGGACGAAGTTAACGTAGTGTATGAGTATCCTCGATATTGCAAATCTTGAAGATATTTCTCTATGCGGATGTCACTTATAGATTTCGTTTCTTCCACTTTATACATGTTCATGGCTGCCAGCCATTTCTTTGCAACAGTGACGAAAAATGTATCATTCCATTTTGACCCGGATTTCTTGTGCGAACTTGGATCTGAATAATTTTTCCATTTCTTTGCCGCTGCAAAAATCTCTTCGTCAGTAACCATTTGAGTATTTTTGAGTCCCAAAAATTCAATTAAATGAATCTGGTATTGGGCATAACGACGTAATGTTTCCTTTTTGTGACCACTCAAACGATACTCGTTAAGGAAAGAGACCCGTTCTTGGAAGAAAGGAGCAACAATGAGTTTGACTTTATCAAACTTACGTTCTACAAGTAGATTCACCACGTTGTCATAGTAACGGATATCCAACAAACCGATATACTCCAGAAAATCGATAGTACGGACTACAAATTTTTCTTCATCCAACACCATCTGATGAGTTTTCTCTTTACGGGACTTTTGGGAAATTGATTTTGCCCATAACTCCGCTTTGCTTACGACTTCGTTTAATGAGATTCGCGTAGTGCTTCCATCTTGAAGATTGTAACAAGAAACAAATGCCAGAAGAAGACGCGCCCAATCTTTCAGATGTTCTTGACATAGACCTTGTTCGCTTTTCATAGAGAGAAAGCGAATACGCATCTGGAGCAAAGGAGCATCAAGATGTTTCCTTTGCGTTGACTTGGATTTAAATAATTGCGTTATCATACATTAATAGTTTATAGTGAAACATATCTATATATTGAAAACGAACATACAAAATTATGTTGTGTATAATTTCATTAAGCATAATAATATCAATAGTATGAATAATAAAGAATACATAAATTTATACTCAACATTTGCGATGGAGCAGATGCGTCTGTACGGTATTCCGGCATCCGTGACACTGGCACAGGGCATCCTGGAGAGTGCCAACGGACAGAGCCAGCTCGCTCGCAACGAGAACAACCACTTCGGTATCAAGGCAAGCAGGTCGTGGCTTGATAACGGAGGACGTTACGGGCTTTATACCGATGACAAGCCGAATGAGAAATTCTGCAGCTACGACAGCGTGGCCGACAGTTATACCCATCATTCCCAGGTGTTAAGGAACAACTCCCGGTATTCCGGATGTTTCAGGCTCGCGACCGATGATTATAAAGGTTGGGCGCAAGGACTGGACAAGGCCGGATATGCAACGGCGGGAAGCTATGCGCCCTCTCTGATTTCCATCATAGAGCGTAACGGTCTGCAGAAGTATGACCGGATGGTCATCGAACAGATGAAAGCCGAAGGGCTGTCACCGGGACAGGGTGTATCTGTCCAAGCGCAGGACACCAGTCAGAACACCGGATATTCTTTTCCTCTGAAACGGGATGAGTTCCTGCTGGTCACATCGCCGTTCGGTATGCGGAATGACCCTATTAATCCCGGAAAGCAGCAGATGCACAAAGGTATCGACATCCGTTGTGACAACGAGCCTTTATTGGCCTCTGAGAGCAACGGCAAGGTAATCGCCACGAATGACAATGCCAATACCCCCGGAGGAAAATCCGTCACCGTTGAATATCAGCGTGAGGATGGATCCAGATTGCAGGTCTATTATGCGCATCTCTCCAATGTGGATGTAAAAGTCGGCGACAATGTCAGTGCCGGACAGCAAATCGGAGTATCGGGAAACACCGGCACACGGACAACCGGCCCGCACCTGCATCTGGGTGTCAGGCAGGTGTCCGCGGACGGTTCCGCCCGTGACATAGACCCTGCCGCATACCTGGCAGAGATAGCGCAGAAAGGAAATATATCACAGTCTGTCATGTATAATGGATCTGATTTGCTTGCGAAATACAAGGCGGAGAATCCGGTTCTGATAGACAGCGAGCGGATTGACACCTCTCTCAGCCCTGACGAGTGGATGAAGAAACTGCTGTCTTCTGAGGACAGTGGCATCGGCATCGGAGGCGGAGGACAGGATCCGGTCATGGATATGGTCATCACCCTGTTCACATCCCTGATGGCATTGGCTGCCAGAATTGACGGCAAGTCAGAGGAGGAGGCTATGCAGGCCGCTACGGACGCCGCTATCAACAGAACAGTCGATCTGACACCGTTGGTTCCGGCTCTCAGGGAGTGCCGTATCACGTTAAGGGACAATGACAGTCCCTTGCTCTGCTTTAATGACGGGAACGGCAGCCGCACGCACATACTGACAGCGGCAGAGCTGAACAGGTTGAACCTTATTCTTGCAGACTGCGGCCAAAGCGAGGAACAGAAGCAGCAACGGGTGAGTTCGGTCATTAATACCATCATCGTGTCTGACAACGTATCACGCAATTACAGCCAGGGTATGAATGGACAATCCGTGTCAGACGCCATCACCAGATAATCACTTTTTATACAATCAGATATGATAAGAGCAAAAGCAACAATCAACGGCGTCGTCAGCAGACAGGCTTCGATGCGCCAGGACAAGGACGGCAGGCAATTAGCTGCGTTCTCCGTCAAAATTACCGTGCCGGGAGCAAGAAACAATATGCCCGGAAAGGAAGTCTATGTTTCCGTAAGTACCCCAGCAGCAGGATTTGACGCACAGCTGATTACGGTCGGTACACGTATCGGGGCATCCGGTACGCTGACATTCAAGAAGCAGGGGGATAATATTTATCTGAATTTCCTTGCCGAGACCATCAGTCCCAATCCTGAATCAGAGAAAGACGGCATAGAGGGCACGTTGGAGTTCAAGGGGACGGTAGGGAAAGCCGTGGAAACAAAAAGAGACAAGAAGGACAGACCCTATGTCTCGTTCTCCGCCTTCTCCACAGACAAGGTCAAGAACGTTTTTGAGTTCCTATGGGTACGATTCGTCCGTTTTGACTATGAGCCGGAAGCGTTCCTGCAGCCCAAAGCCAAAGTCCAGGTGTCAGGAAGACTGTCCGTCACCGCCTATGACGGCCGTCTTTCTCTTGACTGCCAGGCAGAGGGAATGAAACCGTGGGAAAGACTGCCGTTCACTCCATCCTCAAACAATCATCCTCCGTTCTAACCGCCTATGACATATTACAAACGCTCATATAACAATGACGGACAAGGTGCTGAAAGCCGTGCGCTTGAGAAATTCGCGGAACTGATGATAGATAAAATCAAGTCTATTCAGTCCGACTGGCACAAGCCCTGGTTCTGTGAGGGCAGCATGAAATGGCCGAAAAATCTCAGCGGTCGTGAATACAACGGCATGAACGCATTGGGGCTGATGCTGCACTGTGAGAAAAACGGATACAAGATACCTGTTTTCTGCACATTTAATCGCGTGAACGGGCTGAACTATTCCGCCAACAAAGACGGTATGAAGAAACCATTGACTGACAATAACGGAGAGAGACTTCCAGTTGTGTCGGTGAACAAAGGAGAGAAGGCGTTTCCTGTAATGCTCACATCCTTTACGGTTGTCCATAAGGATACAAAGGTAAAGATTCCGTATGATGACTACAGGAAACTGACGGATGAAGAGAAGAAGGACTATAATGTCTATCCCAAACTGAATGTCTATCAGGTATTCAATATAGACCAGACCAACATGAAGGAGGCCCGGCCCGAACTGTACGGGAAGATTGCCAAAGAGAACGATATGTCCCGGCAGGATGCCGTGGATAAGGAGAAGTTCGCATTTCCGGCCATGGATGAGATGATAAAGCACAACCTTTGGTTTTGTCCCATACATCTGCAGCATCAGGACCAGGCGTATTATTCTCCTGGACTTGACGAGATCGTATTGCCGGAAAAGACTCAGTTCAAGGACGGGCAGTCTTTCTACGGCACCGCATTTCATGAGATGGTACATTCCACGGGGGCGATGTGGCGTCTTGACCGGCTGAAACCGGGCAGTACATTCGGTTCTGCGGAGTACGGAAGGGAGGAGCTGGTGGCGGAGTTGGGAGCCGCACTGGTCGCCTCCCGCTACGGCATCGTCAAGAACATCAAGTCGGATTCGGCCGCATACCTCAAGTCGTGGCTTCAATCGTTGAAAGAGTCACCGGACTTTATCAAGACAACCCTGCAGGATGTCAAGCGTGCGACTTCCATGCTCGGCCAGCGCATCGACATCGTGCAGGGACAGATAGACAACTATCAGTCCTCAATGGGTTCTGACAGTGTGTACCCTGATATTTACGATATAGACGGCGACGGCAACACGATGGAGCCGGTACATGTACATCCTTTCGATCCGGACTTTGAGCCGGGTGAAGCTCCGTTCAAAGGTTCTCATCGAGGGCGATAGGAAATTCCAAATAACCGGTTTGTTATAGGGCACATTCGTTATTCTCAGAGGTTTTGAGTAATTTTGCAATCTCAATGACTGACAGTTAAACTGATTACAAAATGATGAGAACTGATATAAGAGAAGATAATACGGAGGAAGATATGACGGCAGAGTGCGGCTGTGGCTGCCATTGTGAGGATGAGTGCCATTGTTGCCACTGCAAGGAAAAAGAGCCGGATGTATTTGACGAGAGCGATATTGAGGATTTCATTGCCAACCTGAATGACTGGGATTGAATGTTATGGACGAGATAGAGAAAATGCGTAACGGTGAACTGGCGGATATGTCCGCTCCCGAAGTGCAGGAAAGTTTCATCCATGCAAAGAAACTTCTTGCCAGACTCAGGTGTATGTGTACCTATGATGACGGTTATCGTGAACTCCTGAACCGGCTTGTGCCGGATTTGCCTGAGACCTCCATTATCTGCCCGCCATTTCACTGTGACCACGGGCATGGCATACGTCTTGGCGAGCATGTCTTCATCAATGCCAACTGTACATTCCTTGACGGAGCGTACATCACTATCGGTGCGCATACGCTTATAGGTCCGGATGTCAAGATCTACACTCCACATCATCCCATGGACTATCTGGAGCGCAGGGGAAGCAAGGAATATGCCTATCCCGTTACGATTGGAGAGGACTGCTGGATTGGCGGAGGTACAATCATCTGTCCCGGTGTTACGATTGGAGACCGCTGTGTCATTGGTGCCGGAAGTGTGGTGACAAAGGACATAGAAGCGGATTCTGTCGCTGTCGGAAATCCGGCTAAAGTCATCAGACAAAACCGCTGAAACAGGAAGTGAAGCCTTAATCTTCAAAAACAATAAATGGACGTACCCGGCAATAAGGATACGTCCATTTGTATTTTATGCTGTTGTGACTTATTTCAGTACCTTCCACAGCCCTTTTCGGTCACTCCCAAGTCTGATTATTATTTCTTCGCCTTTTAGATATTCGATATGCTTCTGAATGGCGGACGATGATATACCAAGTAACTCCGTCAGTTCTCTACGGGATATTTCAGGTTTATTACGCATAGCCTCAATAATTTTGGCTCTTGTTTCTTCTCCCTGTTTCTGACCACCACTTCTGACCACCTGTTTCTGACCACCTGAAGATTTTGTATTATTTTGAAAATCAGCACTGTGATTAGATTGAGCTGTATTTATCTGACCACCTTTCTGACCATTCCTTAGTCCTGGAAGTGGATACGTTACAGTTGATGACGTGATGTCGCTTTCAAAACCAACATCAAGCCCGGTTAATTTAGTCCACTTCATTATCTTGTCAATACCATATCCGGCATTTTCCCCTTGTCTTGCAAAACGAAAGAAAGCAATGATATTCGGATTTCGAGGCACTGATTTTACTTTTCCTGGCTTGTCAGATATGCGCACTGCAAATCTGCCTGGATTCTGAAATTCGATTCTGTCATTAAATACCCTGATAGTTGAATGCATGGGACTAAAATAATCCGCATGAGCAAGAAGATTCACCAAACCCTCTCTCAAACAATATAACTGGGAATTATCTTCAGGAGAAAACCCGTCCGGACCAGCCATAAACGGGTTGTCTACATATAGACGGAGACGTTGAAAGAGAACCTTAAAATACTCCCAAATATTTTCCTGTTCCGGCATACGGTAAGTATAACGGCAATCCGCATCAGAATATGTGGAGCCAGGAATCTCAATATAATCAATCCAAAAATGCGGTACATATTGCTGAACGATTTCCCCCTTGCCAAGCATAAGAAGACCACCGTATGTCAATTTGCCATGACTGAGGATACCTGCTTTAATGCAGAATGGTTCATCCTCCAAATCATTATACCTGAAATCCGGGTTATAATCTTTTATGCGTCTACGATAAGTCTGAAGAGATTGTGTATTTATATCTCTAAAGCTGGTACCGTCAATTTCCATTTCTGATTTCATCCCAAATGTCTTTTCACGCATCAGAATCTCAATTTCAATATCAGTAGCACGTTGATCTCCGCTGCCTACACGTATAAAAGTATTGTTCAGGTTGTTGCCGAAGTACACTGGCTTATTGGCTGAAACAGGAATATGAAACGCGAGGACAGATTTTCCTTCCATATCAAATAACTGTGCTGTGGCAAGGATAGGCACATTAAATTTAGATACGGAACGTAATGTACCTATAATGTCCTGTTCCATCTTCTCCGGTTTCTCGACTCCTATGATTTCATAGGTTGATACGCTCTTTATCTTGACCTCCTTCACACCAAGTATTATCCATCCTCCGGAAGTATTGGAAAATGCACTTACTGTTTCCCATATAGATTTGGGAAGACCGCCAGCGGCTTCTTTTACTTCAAAGTCGTCCCATTCTATATCGTTAAGCCGTTGTGTCAATTCATCCTTTGTCATACTTGTAACTTGTTTTAGATGCAAAATTACAAAATAATAGCCAATAATCTCCTGAAATCCAAATATTATAATTAATTTTGCAGTTGATGAATTGAGTTTCGTCAAAGGAATTTTAGAAAATAAAGAAGCGGTATGCTCTCTTGTAAGTCGAGAACGTAGGAAATTCAAGACACTGCA
>JAMPEL010000020.1 GCA_023665185.1 Roseburia sp. | reverse complement strand
TGTTTCTATGCCTCAAAAAAATGTGTACAAAGATTAGCTAACTTAGGGGAGGAACTATATACTTTGTTAATCAGCGTGTTAGTTTCTCTGTGAACATGGTGACCTGGCTCCTCCCCTAAGTTAGGGGAGGAGCCACGAAGTGACGGAGGAGTCTGTTAGATATAATAATGTAATACTGCCAAAATAATGGTTAAACATTATATTTTGCGACAAATTGATATGTTAAAACCGAACTCCGTAGAATCGCCTCAAAATGAACCGAACTCCGCCGAGGTTGCAAAAACGCGATTCTACGGAGGCTTTTGAACCTCGAAAATGGAGAAGACAAACAGAACAATCCATCCGACCAAAAGATATATAAATTCAACCCCAAACACCCCAATTCCATCCAAAAGCCCACAAAAGTCCAAAATTACAAGGTGCTGAAAATTTATTTCCAAGGCACACTGGTTTTTTTCGCAAGGTGAACAAAATTTATTTTCAAGGCGCACAAAATTTTCAAAGCCCGTTTTTCGGGCCAAAATCGGGCATTTTCCCAAATTGCGCCCTCAAAAAGGCGACAGCCGCCTTTTCCCTGCTCCGAAAAACAAAAATGGATTCTGGACCCGAAAAAAGACAGTTTTAAGACAAAGTTTTCATAACTCGCTGATTATCAATACATTCTATTTTGACTCCAACCATGCGTTTTTGGTCTAAAACCACGTACTTTTCGCTAAAATGTATTTAATTGATTATCAGTAGCTTACAGATATGACCCCGAAAATTCAGGCACTGATAAGGAGTAAACGGGCCTTGAAATGTTAAAAAAATGGTCTCCGTCAAAACTGACATAATGTCAATCGGCGGAAGGAAATGCCAAAAGTAAAATACAGCGGTAGTTTGTCTGCTGATAGCAACAGAATCGGCCGGTTGCCCGGCAAGATAAAAAAAAGCACAGTTAATTTAAGGAAGCACAATCTTGTGTGTTAGAAATGAAATGATTATATTTGCAACCAACAAAAAAGAGTTCGACATTTGAGATGCGTACAAGCATCGGACAGGATGAGCGTCAGTTTGTCAATGCACACTTGCCATATCGCAGGGCTTCCGTCTAAGGGGAGGAGGCAGGCAGGTGGCTTCATGAGGACGCTTCTGGAAAATGTCCTTTGGCTGTTCCCCTCTCTTGTGGTTAACCGTGATGTAACAATCTAACTAATTAATACACTAATGAGAAAAATCCTACTTTTAGTCTCTGTGCTTGCAGCGTCTGCTACCGGCTTTGCCCAGCGTAGCATGGATGTTGTCGATCGCGGACTGGTATCAATGCCAACTTCAGCGGGTAATTTTGTCAGCTGGAGAATTTTTGGCGAAGAATATTACGATGTGGAGTATAATCTTTATCGTGATGGAGTTCTGGTAAACTCTACACCTCTGAAAGTGTCCAACTATACGGACCAGGGCGGAAAGACAAACAGTAAGTACACTGTGGCACCGGTTGTGCGCGGAAAGGAACAGGCGCAGAGCGAGGCGGTGGCTACATGGAGCAAGAAAGATTCCAACGGCAACTATTACTGGGAGGTACCGGTGCAGCCTGTATATGACCGCAACGGAGCGGACGCAAGTGCCGACTATACGCTCAATGACGTGTCGCTTGCCGACCTTGACGGCGACGGAATCTCCGAGTTTATCGTAAAGCGCAAGTGCAACGTGGTGGCTGACGTGAGCCAGAAAATACGTTTCCACCAACTCGACTGCTACGACTATAAGGGCAACCGCTTGTGGTGGATTGACCTCGGTCCGAACATGTTGGCGGGCGCAGACGAGCAGTGGGACGCAGTGGCTTACGACTGGGACGGCGACGGTAAGGCAGAGGTGCTTATGCGCGGTCAGGACAACATGATTATCCATCATGCGGACGGCACAACGACCACAATCGGAAGCACGACAGTGGACACGCGTTGGGATGGAATTGAATATACATCTTCCGGCAACGAATACCTCCTTTATCTGGAGGGACTGACAGCAAAGCCGTATCAGATAGGACCAAGCTCACACCCTGACTATATGGACTATCCTCTGACCCGTGGTCTGGACACAGACTGGGGAGTGGGTATTGTCGGACACCGTTCGACAAAGCATTTCTTCGGCGCGCCGTTCCTTGACGGACGTCATGCCAGCATCTTCCTCGGACGCGGAATCTATACAAAGCATAAGATGGCGGCATTCGATGTCGACCCTGCCACTCACATGCTTACACAGTTGTGGTCATGGGAGTGCAGCGCGTCAGGACCGTGGTTCGGACAGGGATACCACAACTATGCTATCGCGGACGTGGACTGGGACGGACGTGACGAGATTGTCTACGGTTCGATGATTATCGATGACAACGGCAAGGGACTTTCTACAACTGGTCTCGGACATGGTGACGCACAGCACTGTTCCGACCTCGACCCTTACCGCCACGGTCATGAGCAGTTTGCCTGCAACGAGGACCTGCCTGCCATGAACTATCGCGACGCCACCACATCGACCATTTACTACCGTGCGGTAGCAAATAGTGATGATGGACGCGCGCTCTGCGCCAACTTCACCAACCAATATCCGGGAAGCGTAGGACGAAGTGTCACTACCGGATGGGTCAGCTCTGTGGCAGACAAGGTGATTAACGAGCTTAACGGTGACGCTTTCATCGGTTGGGGCGACCTCAACTGGCGCATCTATTGGGACGGCGACCTCTGCGATGAGTATCTTGAAAGTCCGGGAACAGAAGGATATGCCGTAGTCTACAAGCCTGGCACAGGAGCGCGTTTGTTGAGTGCGGCCAATACTAAGCTCAACAACTATACAAAGAATAATCCGGGCGCGGTAGGAGACTTGTTCGGTGACTGGCGCGAGGAGATTGTCGTCCGCGATGATGTCAATAAGGCTCTGAGAATCTATACTACAAACATACCGACTGAATACCGCAACTACACTTTGTGGCACGACCACCAGTATCGCAACGCAATGGTATGGCAGTCGCTCGGATACAACCAGCCGCCTCACAAGAGCTACTTCCTCGGTGAGCTGGAAGGCATCACTGTGGCGCCTCCACCATTGACAATGACCGGAAGAACGGAGATTGCCAACGGAGGCACTATTACTAATGAGGACAAGCATTTCATTGTATGCGAGAATGCCAACACGGAGATAACCATTGCCAATGGGGCAAGTCCTTATATCGTCACTTTCAACGTGCCGACATGGGTGCAAGGCTCGGCAGGCAACAATGCCACATCAGCCAACACCGCCATCACTACTACTGTTTATACTTGTAACGTGACAGGCGGAGCACTTACAGGCGAGACAAAGCTTGTGAAGCAGGGCGATGGTGTGCTCAATCTTCCAAAAGTGAACATGACATACACTGGTGAGACAAATATATGGGCTGGAGTGCTGAATTTCGACGGTACAATGGAAAACAGCCCTGTATGGCTCAACCGTTTTGCAGAGCTGAACTCCGATGGCGGTGTCTTCAACAAGGGCATCAGAATGGACTATGGATCTAAGGTGCGTCCGGGCGGTGCCGACAATAAAGGTACCATCACTACTGACTCACTCATAATGAACTTCGGCTCACGTCTTGTCATTGATGTGTATGGCAACGACCTGACAGCCGATATGGTCAAGGCTAAATGTCTCAAGACAGAGCGCAAAGACTGGAAATACGGTCCGGCTTATCTCACTTCGGTCATTGAGTTTGTATATCACGGCGAAGGCGAGGATGTGGTACAAGGAAAGTATCTTATCGGTGAGATAGAGGAAATCGCAGGCAATCTGGGCGACATCAAAGTAATAGGTATAGCAGGATTGAAATGTTCTCTTAGCTATGAGGACGGCAAATTGTATCTGATTATTGCCGGTATGCGCGATGCGGCTTCCGTTGTTTGGCGCGGAACAGAGAGCAATATCTGGGACTTTGCCGAGACTGTGAACTTCGTGGACGCTTCTGATTTGGAAGCAAACGAGATATTTGTATCTAACGACAAGGTCATCTTCAACGATGCGGCAGAATCGTTCAGCGTACAGCTTTCAGAGGAACTTCCTGCCGACACGGTTTTTGTTGACAATACAACTGCTTACACTTTTGCCGGTGAGGGCAATATTTCAGGCAACGCCACTTTGGTGAAGAGCGGAAGCGGTATGCTGACTATCTCGAACGACAATACTTATACAGGCGGAAACCGCATCAGCGGCGGTACAGTGAGGGTGTCCTCACTTTCTAACGAGTATCAGGCTTACGGAAATCTGGGTGCCGTGACTACCGACGCTTCTAAATTCATTATAGAGAACGGTGCGACTCTACAGACTACGGCTACCGTGCAGATGGGCTCTCCTATCCGTCTTGAAGGCGAAGAGGGTGGTGTAATCAATAACTCTGCCGACTTTACGATGAACAAGACTTTCTCCGGTACGGTTCTTACAAAGAAAGGTACAGGATGGTTGAAGTTGTCGAACAACAATGCTTCCCTCAACACACTTGCCATTACGGCAGGTACGGTGGAGGCAAACTGCGCAACTCCTGCAAAGACTGTGGAGATGAGCGGCGGAACTCTCAACCTGAATCAGGGTTCAAGCTCTGCGATAAATGTGGCTGCCGGCAAGACTGTCACAGTCAATTACTATGCTGACCGTGGTACATATTCCAACAAACTGACAGGCTCCGGAACTGTGACTGTGTATTATCCGATGGTCGCAGGCTCAGGATGGTATGCTTCAAGAGCGTCTCTGACAGGCAACTGGTCGGAATTTGAGGGAACAGTGAAGCCTACAGCAATAGCTGCTGACGGACGTTTCTGTCTGAACAACAGCTTTGGTATTCCAAAAGGAAAGATGGACATTGCGTCGGGCATAGAGGTGCAGAACACAGCCAAGACATACAAGATTGGCGAGGTGACAGGCAAAGGCTCTTTGGGCGGTGTCTGTGTGTTCAGCAGTGCTTCGCCTTCTGGTGCCAACACATGGCAGGTGGGTGATGAAGGCAACTTTAAGTTTGAAGGAAAGGTTACCAGCAATTCCAATTTTGTAAAGGCGGGTACAGGAAAGATGACCATTACGGTCCCTTGGGACAACACCGGAACTGTGAAGATTAACGAGGGTGAGCTTCATTTCAACTCAGGCTCTTCACTCGGAACAGGAACGCTGACAGTGGCTAAGGATGCCGTTCTTTCCGGCGCTACTTCTACAGCTGTGACATTGAATAACAGCTTGTACACTATCAACGGTACACTTCAGGTAGGTGCCACAGCCACAGCCGTGATCGGTGTGGTAGATTTCGGCAGCAAGAATGTGACGTTCAATGCTGGTTCTGTCTATAAGGTAGGTGTGCGCCGTTGCGCTACCGCTACAAATACAGGAGGTACAAGCATTCAGGGCATCAAGAAGCTGACAATGAACGGAACTATATCGGTTTATGTGAATGCCAGCTATGAGCCTGCTGATGGCGACTCAATCCGTCTGTGGACATGCGATACTTTCACCGGAACTCCTGACTTCGATCTTCCTGAACTGGGCAACGGATTTATCTGGAACACTGAGCGCATAGAAGAGGGTCTGCTTTTCGTCAAATACGATCCAACAGGCATTGAGGCTATTGCCGCTGATGAGGAAGTCCGCGTCACAGTTGTGAGCACCAACGGTTCGGTAATCGGACAGTTCACTGCCGTTTGTGGTAATGTGGACGAGGTGTTCAAGAATATGGAAATCCCTTCAGGAATCTACTTGTTGAACATACAGGGAAAATCGGCTTCCGGTGTGAAGAAGGTGATTAAATAAAATCTTTTTGTTTTCATTTTGGGTGTCCGGTTTGCTACACAAGGACAGGCCGGACACCTTTTTTAATAGAAAGGGGGTGGAATGCAGGTGAATAATATTTGAGGAAATCTATGTGAAATGTAAATCGAGAGGAAATGAAGAAATATTTGTCCAGTGAAAGCAAATATTTCAGTGAAATGTATAATTATCAAATTAATAAAAATGAAAAATATAAGTAATGTATTGAAACTTGCAGCCATTGCAGTTTCTTTTTTTGGACAGGTGATGCCGATGGCGGCACAGACAGGTGTAAGTCTTAATGGGTATCTTCGTTTTATGCCCAAACAGTTCTCTTATACGGGAAAACCACAGGTTATAACTCAAACAGGTGATTATGAAAACTCCAGAATTTGTGTGTATGACGAGAATTTTGAGCTGAAAAAGGAATTTGCTCAATCTTATCCATCTAAAAAACGAGTGGTGAAAGAAGAGCGCGTGATTAAGGGGTATGTGGAGGAAGAAGATTATACAGATTACTTTTATGTGGAGAATTATGAAGATGTCACAGAAGCCCTTAATTATGTCATAGAATATGCAAAATCTCATGGTGCCACGGAACACACAATAGACGGTACTGTTCATACGTTCCGACCTTCAGAGTTGCCGGATGACCCGGATTCAAGATACCAATATTATACCTATACAGAAGGAGCATATAGGGGATACGAACATCGTGTACATAAAGTTCCCGAATATTCTGAAGACTGGCAGGTGGTAAGCGATGAGATAAAAGAGTATGGTTCTTATGATGTTACCTTATCTCTTTATGATATGGATAACAATGCTTTCCCTGATGCAAGTTTTGTTGCGACACAGACATTGTTTAACAATGACGAGAAGTACGAGTGCTTGGCTTTTGCTTACCAACCTGGTACTGAGGGACATACGTATGAAAGCGATTATGTTTATAGTGGTGGCAAATCGATTGCAACCAAGCGGGAGACTGAATATTCGGAAAGAGTATTATTAGTGGTTTCTGAAGACGGGACACTTCTCTATTCATTTCCACAATGTAACATAGATTATGTGGATATATACATTTTAAATGGAAAAACATATCTTGCTGTTTATAGTTCTTGGGACAGAGGAGACGATACCATTATGTTCTACGAAATCGAGAAAGAGACCAATTCCGTCAAGCAGGTTAATCTTGGCGGTGTGACAATATCTCCTCGTATGGCGCACCGCAGTGACAACATCACGGTGGAGACTGGTGCGGACAACGTTTCATTGCGCAAGGATATTGTGATTACCTCCATGAGCGGACAGATGATGGAGCGTCACAGCATCCCAGCCGGAGAGACTACCGCGCAGATAAGGGCTACCCGCTTGTCGTCGGGAGTGTATAACTTCACGGTATATGCCAACGGCAAGAAAATTGACAATGGCAAGATTATAATCAGATAAGTGTTGTAAACAGCCGGAACACTTTTATAGTGGCCGGATATATATTTCATAAAGGATATGACGGGGCTTATCACGTCATATCCTTTTTTTAGGTCTATCCGACATGCCAATTGGTTTATTTCATTGATTGCAGAGTCAAGTTTGGATGTGGGCAATGTTTTGCCGATGCACTCAATGGGCTGCTTGCTTTTTGTAAATATGTTCTTGACGGTTCTTTTGCGGCTTTTGAGATACTTATTGACTTTTTGTAAGTGTGTTTTTAGTGTATTCAGACAGACTTATTGACTTTTTATAAGTATGCTTTGTAATATATTCTGACAGACTCCTCCGTCGCTTCGCGCCACCTCCCCTAACTTAGGGGAGGAGCTATATGCCTTGTCAATCAATATGTTAGTCTCTCTATCAACTCGGTAACCAGATTCTTCCCCTAAGTTAGGGGAGGTGGCGCGAAGTGACGGAGGAGTCTGTATAAAAATATTGAGGAGCCTGTCCGAAAAGTCAGTAAACTTAGAATATCCCTGACATTTTGATATGTTAAAACCGAACTCCGTAGAATCGCCTCAAAATGAACCGGACTCCGCCGAGGTTGCAAAAACGCGATTCTACGGAGGCTTTTGAATCTCGAAAATGGAGAAGACAAATAGAACAATCCATCCGACTAAAAGATATATAAATTCAACCCCAAACACACCAATTCCATCCAAAAGCCCAACAAAACCCAAAATTACAAGGTGCTGAAAATTTATTTCCAAGGCACACTGATTTTTTGCGCAAGGTGAACAAAATTTATTTTCAAGGCGCACCAGTTTTGAAAAGTCCTTTTTTCGGGCTAAAATCGGGCATTTTTCCAAATCATTCCCTCAAAAAGACTGTGACCGACTTTTTCATGCTCCGAAAAACAAAAATGGATTTTGAATCTGAAAAAGGACTGTTTTAAGACAAATTTCTCATAACTCGCTGATTATCAAGACATCCTATTTTGACTCAACCCATCAGTTTTTGGACTAAAACCACATACTTTTTACTGAAAATACATCTGGTTGATTATCAATGACTTATTGATGTGGCATTGAAAAATCGAGCATCGGACAAGGGTAGGAAACTGCGGGAATTGTTAAAAATATGGCTCTCCGCCAAGTGACATAATGTCAGCAGCACTTGTCTGCCTGCCGCTGTCCGGGATGCGGATTTTGCCGAACACCTCCGCAAACTTATTTTCTTGCATTTGGGAAAGCGCGTCCACACCACATCCAAGTTTTTCTGCCACCATATCATATACATCGCTTATGCGCAACACATGACTGTCGTCTGTCTCCAGCCACATCTTTCCACACACATAGGCCGCATGGAGCGCGCCCTCGTTGAATCTCTCGCCAAAAGACAATTCTATTCCGTGACGCATCAATTGCTGTGCTTGTTCTGCCTTTCCCCGAAATCCGTGTACTATCCATAATTGTTGCGGGTGCATGTCTTTCTTTATGGCAAGCAGCTCGCCGAATGCGCGGACACAGTGTATCAACAAAGGCTTGCCGATTCTTTCCGACAGTCCGATTTGCATACGGAAAGCAGCCTCCTGCACTTGCATGTCGCCACCGCGTATACGGTCAAGCCCGCACTCCCCAATCATCAGAGTTCCGGAGTTGCTTGCGCTATGCTCCAATGCCGCAACGTAGTTTCCGAAACCCGCATCCACGCTCCACGGATGCAGACCGGCAGAGATAAAGGGCGAGGTTGCGGCAGGCAATCCGTTCTGTCCGCATATATTGCGGCAGACGACAGCCACGGCACCGTCTGCCACTGTTTCATTGTGCGTATGTATATCTATAAACATGTCCGCAATTAGGTATTGATAAAGGCGCGGAAACAATGAAAGACTCATAGCCTCACTGTTTTCCGCGCCTATACATTTCATTCCATCAAACAATCTATACCTTTACAATCAAGTCCATTCCTTTTCGTATTGCTTCTTCGTTCATAGGAATGAGTTTATGATGCCGCTCCGGCAATGCCTTGTGGAGTCCCCGCACCACATCTTCCACCGTGGCGATAGGGCGCACTTTCAGCAGTCCGCCAAGCACGAGCATGTTGAACACCTTGCTGTTTGCCATCTTTGCCGCAGCCTCCATGGCATCTATTCTATACACATTCACGTCAGTGCGCTGCGGACGCTGGTAAATGCCGTGCCCGTCGTAGATGATGGTGCCGCCGGGCTTTACCAGTGGCTCAAACTTTTCAAGAGAAGGCTGGTTGAGCACTATCGCTGTGTCGTAGTGGCTGAGGATAGGCGATGAAATAGGCTCGTCGCTGACAATGACAGTCACGTTAGCCGTTCCTCCTCTCTGTTCCGGACCGTATGCAGGCATCCAGCTCACCTGCTTGTCCTCCATAATTCCTGCGTATGCGAGAATCTTTCCCATCGAAAGGACTCCCTGTCCGCCAAATCCTGATATGATTATTTCTTCAGTCATTTCCGTTACTCCTTATTGTTGTTCTTCAAATCTCCCAGCGGATAGTAAGGGAACATGTTCTCTTCCATCCATTGGTTGGCTTTCTCCGGCGACATTTTCCATCCCGACGCGCATGTGGAGACTATCTCCACCAGACTTGCCCCGCGCTTGTTGAGTGAGTTCTCAAATGCCTGACGGATGGCTTTCTTCGCCTTGCGTATGTTTGTGACAGTATTCACCGCCTGACGGGTCACATAGCATGTGCCTTCGAGTGTGGCGGCAATGTCGGTCACATGCAGCGGAAAACCGTGAAGGTCCGACTGGCGTCCGTAAGGACAAGTGGCAGTCTTCATTCCCATAAGTGTGGTCGGTGCCATTTGTCCTCCCGTCATGCCGTAAATGGCATTGTTGATGAATATGACGGCAATGTTCTCGCCTCTGTTCAAAGCGTGTATGGTCTCTCCCGTACCTATGCAGGCAAGGTCGCCATCGCCCTGATAGGTAAACACCAAATGGTCGGGCCACAGTCTTTTCACCGCACTGGCACATGCGGGAGCGCGTCCGTGGGCTGCCTCAATCCAGTCGACATCCACATATCTGTATGCGAATACCGCACATCCCACCGGACATATACCTATAGTCTTTTCCTCTATGCCCATCTCCTCTATCACCTCAGCCACCAGCTTGTGTACGACACCGTGGCTGCATCCGGGGCAGTAGTGCATCGGAATATCATTCATCAGAGACGGTTTGCCATAAACCCTGTTCTCTGGCTGTATTATATCTTCTTTCGTCATCTTTTTACCAAACAATTCAATAATAACCGACAATGTTTTTGTTCTCCGCTTATGACTGCATTCTTTTGCAGAAGCCTTCATAAAGAATCATTGCCTCAGGCTTGTATAAGTTCCTTGAACGCGGCATATACATCCTGTGGCGACGGCACCACTCCTCCGGAGCGTCCGAAGAAACGGACCGGCACTTTGCCTTCCACAGCAAGGCGCACATCGTTCACCATCTGTCCCTCGCTCAGTTCTACTGTCAGCATGAGCTTACAGTGTGAGGCAAGCTCTTTGAGCTTTTTCGCCGGGAAGGGCCACAAGGTAATTGGGCGCAACATGCCCGCCTTGATGCCCTCGCTGCGCAGGCGGTCTACAGCGTTCATGCTGATGCGCGCAGAGCATCCGTATGCCACGATGATATATTCCGCATCGTCAGCCTTATAACTCTCGTAGCGCACCTCCGTCTCGCAAATGCGGTTATACTTTTCTGTCATCGCCCTGTTCCTGTTCTGCATCTCGGCTGCGTCCAGTTCCAGTGAGGACATAAAATTATACTTGCGGCTTTTCAGTCCGAGTCCGTTTGTGGCCCATGGGCACTGCTCACGGATTTCCTCATCGGAGCGGCGCGGCTGGAAAGGAGGCATCACCACCTTCTCCATCATCTGCCCTATCACTCCGTCAGACAGGATAATCAGCGGCATCCGCCACTTGAACATCAGCTCTTTCGCCAGTCCCATAAAGTCTGCCATCTCCTGCACGCTGTCAGGAGCGAGCACTATGCAGTGGTAGTCGCCGTTTCCACCTCCGTACACAGCCTGATAATAATCTGCCTGACCGGGCTGTATGGTTCCGAGTCCAGGACCTCCGCGACCTACGCTGACCACCAGTCCCGGAATCTCGCAGGCTGCCATATAGGATATTCCTTCCTGCATCAGAGCCACACCCGGGCTTGACGAGGAGGTCATCGCGCATTTTCCGCTGGCACCGGCGGCATACACCATGTTTATGGAGGCTATCTCGCTCTCTGCCTGCAATACGACCATTCCCGTTGTTTCCCAAGGTTTGTCTACCGATAGTGTTTCCAGAATCTCACTTTGGGGAGTAATGGGATAACCGAAAAATCCGTCATACCCATACCTGTAAGCAGCTTTTGCTATAGCCTCATTACCCTTCAACAATACAATGTCCTTTTTCATGTCCATTTTGTCATTCCTCCCTTTTTCTGTAAACAGTTATACAACCATCCGGACACACCACTGCACACGAGGCGCATCCGATACATTTCTCGACAGTGTGCTGCCGGGCATAATTATATCCTTTCCGGTTCACAGTCTCAGTTAGTTCAATAAGCTTAAACGGACAGGCTACCGCGCACAGGTTGCAGCCCTTGCAACGCTCTATGTCAACCACGATAGCACCTCTCATCTTTCCCATATTGATTGTCTCTTTTTAATTTGGGAAGCGCGATATGCGTTTTCCATATATTTCTCTTTATTTTTTCAGTCTCGCCAATTACCAACATGCAGTCCATTACTTCCGGCTATGGAAGCCGGAGCCGGAGTCACACATTGTACATTTCCTTATTATAGAACTGCAAAATATTCCTGACCATGTTTCTCATCGACACAGCCGGACTGTCAGGATTCAAGCGTATGGCTTCCGTATAATTGTCCAGACACTGTTTCCAATCCTGTATTTTCCAGTAAGCATTGCCTCGCTCATAAAAAAGGCTGTCGTCTTCAGGATGAGCGGCGATTTCCGTGTCAAGCCGCCTGATGGCAGCCTCTATGTCATTTTCTTGCATGTGGGGATTCACGCGGTTCGCCTTTTTATTTCTTTGAGTCATTCTCTCGAATCTCCACACGCCGTATCTTTCCGCTGATTGTCTTTGGAAGCTCATCCACAAACTCAATTATTCGCGGATATTTGTATGGAGCTGTCACTTTCTTCACATGGTCCTGCAATTCCTTCACAAGGGCCTCTGAAGCCTTCTCTTTCCATTCTTTTCCCAATATGACAGTGGCTTTCACCACCTGTCCGCGTATCTCATCGGGAACACCGGTGATGGCGCATTCCACTACCGCAGGGTGGGTCATGAGCGCGCTCTCCACCTCAAAAGGACCGATGCGGTATCCTGAGCTTTTTATCACATCGTCGGCGCGGCCCACAAACCAATAGTATCCGTCCTCGTCATAATAGGCGAGGTCGCCCGTATAGTACATGCCATCGTGCCACACCTGCTGTGTCAGCTTCGGGTTGCGGTAATACTCACAGAACAGTCCGAGCTGCTTGCGGCGGTCGGTGCGTATCACAATCTGCCCGTGCTCACCAGCTTTTGCCTTTCTTCCGTCAGGCATCACCAGGTCAATGTCGTACTGAGGGTTCGGAATTCCCATAGACCCCGGTTTGGGATTCATCCACGGGAATGTGCCCAGAGTGAGTGTTGTCTCCGTCTGTCCGAAGCCTTCCATCAGACGTATGCCTGTAGCCTCATAAAACTTGTCGTATACGGCAGAGTTGAGTGCTTCGCCTGCGGTGGTGCAATATTGGAGCGATGACAGGTCGAACTTGGTCAAGTCCTCACGAATCATGAACCTATATATCGTAGGAGGAGCGCAGAATGAAGTCACCTTATACTCCTCAATCTTGTGCAGGATGTCCGCCGGAGTGAATTTCTCATGGTCATACACAAAGATTGCGGCTCCCACAATCCATTGTCCGTAGAGCTTTCCCCACACAGCCTTTCCCCATCCGGTGTCCGCCACCGTAAGGTGCAGGCTGTCCGGAGTGAGATTATGCCAGAAAGCTGCTGTCGACAAATGTCCCAAGGCATACGTGTAGTCGTGGATGACCATCTTTGGTTCCCCGCTCGTGCCGCTTGTAAAATACATGATGGAATAGTCGGTGGACTTGTTCACATGCTTCGGTCTCTCAAACTTAGGAGCGTTTTCCACTCCCTCCATGAAATCCTCCCATCCATCGGGAATCAGCGGGCCGATACTTATACGGTATTCCAAAGACGGGCAATCGGGACAGGCTCCATCGACATGCCTCACAATCTCCTCATCGCCGGCACATATTATAGCTTTAATGTCGGCACATTTGCACCGGTACACAATGTCGTTCGCCGTCAGCAGATAGGTGGCGGGAATGGCAATCGCACCAATCTTGTGCAACGCAATAATGGTTAGCCAGAACTGGTATCTGCGCTTCAATATCAGCATTACCATATCATTCTTGCCGATACCGAGCGTGGTGAGGTAGGATGCCACCTTGTCTGTCTCTCTCTTCAAGTCGGAAAAAGAAAAACGCTTCTCCTCACCTTTATCGTTTGTCCACAAAAGAGCTAATTTATTTGGAGCAATTCTTGCCCACTCGTCCATCACATCATAGGCAAAGTTGAAATCCTCTGGGATTATGTATTCCAGATTCTTCTCATAATCGTCCATCGAAGTGAACGTAGTCTGCTTCAAAAACTTTTCAATCATCCTTTTTATAATGTTCTTACTGCGTTGTTACTATAATAAAATGCAAAAGGCGCGTAAAAGTTCATTCCTGTCCGGAATATTGCACACTCCAAGCATTCTGTCATTTTTCATGATTCAAAATTAGCAAGTTTTCATAGCCGCTACAAATAAAAAAGTGATAATTATTAGCGTTTTACACACACTTATTATGAGTGTGCATGAAAAGGCAAAAAAAATTGCACACCTTTTTTTTTGATGTGTAAAATCAAAATTTTAATTCTTAATATGGAAGGAGCTTGTCAGATTTATCGGCGCATAACAAGCATAGAAAAGGCATATTAGTAATGACAACATAGGATTATGCGGATGTAAACGAATGGCTTATATTGAGAAGTTATACCTTTCGTTTACATCCTATACCTTCACAATCCTGCTTTTATCATAGCCGCATGTTTTTCATGACAAACAATGCGGCAAGAATGTATGTCCCCGTATGTATTCGCACGGTATTCTCAGGAAAGCTCACCGCCGTCTCAGAGGCGGGAACATTTTGCGCACTCTCAGCAAGACGTTCTCTACCGGGTCGGCAGCCACTACAAGGGTGGTGGCTGCCATTATCAGCAAACCGCCGACAATCTCGTGTGTGGCGAGACTTTGGTTGAGGAGTACCACACTGAGCACCACTGCTGTCAGCGGCTCAAGCGCGCCGAAAATGGCTGTGGCAGTGGAGCCGATATGATGAATGGCGGCTGTGGTGCAGCCGAGCGACACCACCGAGGGCAGGGCGGCAAGGGCCATCAGGTTGAGCCATCCCCATGGCTGTGAGGGAAGGGTGAGCGGACGCCCGACCGCCAGCATGAACACGAAGACGGTGCTGCCGAACAGAAACTGGTAGAACAGTAGGGGAAGTGTCGGTATCTTTTGTACTGTTTTCGACACATTTGTCATCACCAGATACAAAGCGTAGGTCAGCGAGGATACCAGTACCATGAGGCATCCGAACCCGCTCAGTTGCTTCCCCGTGCCATCGGTGCGGAGCAGCATCAGAAGTCCTGCGCCCATCACGACAAGGCAGATGCCGGTTGTGATGCGGAAACGCTCATGGAAGAAGAAGCACATCAGTATGGCTACAAGCACGGGATAGATGAACAGCAAGGTGGAGGCTATACCCGAGTTCATGTAGTTGTATGCCTCAAAAAGACTGAGCGATGACAATGCCATCAGAATGCCGAGAACGGCTACAGGCAGAATCTGTGTGCGGCTGAGGCGCAGCGACCTGCCGCGATAGAATATCATTACGGCAAGGATGGGCAGGCACAGCCCGTAGCGGAACAGAAGAACCGAGGTGGGGTTCATGCCGTCAAGATAGAGTGGTACGGCAAATGCCGGATTGGTTCCGTATGTGGCGGCAGCTATAGCCGCAAGAATATAACCTTTCATTTTCATGACGGCAAAATTAGGCATAATAAATGATATGGTGTTGTTTCGGTCATGGTTTTTAGTGGCGTGACAGGATACCTGACTTTTTGTTAGCGCGCTTTTGACAAATGTTTTGCGGCTTTTTGACAGACTCCTTGACTTTTTGTAAGTGCGTCTTTTGCGTATTCAGACAGACTTCTCCGTCACTTCGTGACACCTCCCCTAACTTAGGGAAGGAGTTATATACCTTGTCAATCAATACGTTAGTCTCTCTACCAACTCGGTAATCAGGTTCCTCCCCTAAGTTAGGGAAGGTGTTATGAAGTGGTGGAGGAATCTGTCAAAAATATCAGTAACATATCAAGTTTTCTGACAATTTGATATGTTAAAACCAAACTCCGTAGAATCGCCTCAAAACGACCGAGACTTAACTTGGTTGCATTTGACGCGATTCTACGGCGACTTCAAACCCTCGAAAACCGAGTGGGCAAATAGAACAATCCGCACGACAAGAAGATATATAAATTCAAGTCAAAATACACCGTTTCCACCCAAAAGCCCACAAAAAGCCAAAATTACAAGGTGCTGAAAATTTATTTACAAGGCACACTGATTTTTTTCGCAAGGTGAAGTAAATTTATTTTCAAGGTGAACAAGATTTTCAAAGCCCGTTTTTCGGGTCAAAATCGGGCATTTTCCAAAACTATTTCCTCCGAAAGATGGCATCCGAGTTTTCAATGCCCCGAAAAACAAAAATGGATTTTGAATCCGAAAAAAGACTGTTTTGAGACAAAATTTTCATAACTCGCTGATTATCAATATATCCTATTTTGGGTTCAACCCTTAGTTTTTGGACTAAAACCGCATACTTTTCACTGAAAAAATATTTAACTGATTATCAGTGATTTATAAGTAAAACTCCGAAAACTCAAGTGTCAGGCAAGGGCGAGAAGTGGAGGCAATTGTTAAAATATCCGGTTTTTTAGAACTGACATAATGTCAAACCATCCTGCCGGAATGCTTGCAGGGAAAACAGATGGCCTGCAAACATATCCGACAGGATGGTTTTATGAAATGATTCTTTTTTGCGAGACAGGAATGACCTTTGCCAAGAGCTGCACAATATTGCGCTACTGCCGTTGCCATTCCAAATACCGGATGCGCCTAAACTATTTCCTGCATCTGATGATGACATGGTTGCCGTCAGACAGGGTGGTGGCAAACAAATAAGTGTCGCCCCCTTCTGACAGTTTCATTTTCTTCCGCAGCTCATTGACCGTGGCAGGGAAGTTCCTGACAGTAAGATTCGCCTTCTTCTCTCCGCCGATAAATTGTCTGAGTTCTTTCTTTGAAAAGGAAGTGTATGACTCTATCATGAATTTGCGCCCGGGAAAATTCTCATGCCATGTGTCTGAAGTGTAGAGATGGCTGCTTGGATGCAGCTTCTCCATCCTGAACCTTGATGCCAGCGACTTGAATGCGCAGGCTTTCATGATGGAGGCATTAGGCTCATAGAGATATTTGCCCGGTGTGTCGGCATATCGGCATACGGCATCCCTTTCCTCCTCGGTGGTGAACGGGAATTCGGAAATTCCGCCTTGTGTGATATTGGCACAGTATATGCGCGGAGCATACTCCTCGATGCAGTCTTTCGACAACAGGAAGAGTGTTTCTTTACATTCACCGTCGACGCTCACCACGTGTATCTCCTTTATTCCTCTCAGCTCGCGTCTGGCTAAGGATATATCAAGCATTGGCGATAGTTTCACCATCACAATGTCGGCTTTGTCGAGCAGCAAGCCGTTCAGACGGCAGACATCCGGAGTGCAGTCTTGAATGGCGACTGTTTTCCCGCCGTGACTGTCGCGCCGCGCGGGGTCGATGTATATAAGATTCTGATGTGCGATGCGCGGCAGCACCCTTTCGCTGTCGTCATTGATTATTTCTGTATGCCCGACACCAAGCAACGGCAGGTTCGTGGCGGCAATGTCGCAAAGCTCTTTTTGATGCTCCACGAAGATAAGGTTGTCGAAGCATCCTGCCATCATGGTGGAATCGACTCCGAACCCGCCTGTCAGGTCGGTCATTGACGGCAGAGTCCCTTTCTCTTTTACATTGAAAAGCCGTGACACGATGTGTCTTTTGTATTCGGCTGCTGCCTGCGAGGAACATTGTTCGAGAGACAAGTGCGCCGGATACGTGATGCCTTCTGTGGCTGCCCATAAAGGCAGTTTGCGCCTGGCTGATTGCCAGCCGCTTATCTGTACGACCGCTTTGGGAATGTCTGTCTCCGGATAACGTTTGGCATGTAGTGCCAGTTCTTGTACGTTGTCCTCTCTGTGGTCTTTTATGAATTGATGAAAAAGTGTCATAGGATTTTTGAGGATGGTGTTTTTGTGGATGTATTCTTGACAGACTCTTCCGTTGCAAAGCGATGGAGGAGTCTGTCAAGAATACATTGGCAAATAAGTCTGTCAGACGCATTACAGAAAAAAGATTTTCAACTACCTGATTGGTTTTCTGCCTTCTTCCCTCACCTGTTTTCTTGTTTTCAGGTTGAAGTGCCACCATTCGGTTTTCAACACCTTGAAACCTCCGGCAGCCATTACACTGCGTAGTAGCCGTCGGTTGTCGGCAGCCACTTGCGTCAGAGTGCCGTTTCTCAGCATCTCTTCCTCAAACTCAGGATGTGCGGCGCGTCCCATGTAGTCGACAGGTGTCCCCATAGGAATGCTGTCGCCATTCTCGTCGCAGATGCTTATGTCCACGGCAAAACCATAGTTGTGCAGTCCGCCGCCATTGGCAGGATTGCTCACATAGATGTTTTTGGAGGTGCCTTTGACCACATCCCACATTTTCTGTTGTATGGACATCGGGCGCGCGGCGTCGTAGATGATGAGGCTCCATTTCGGATGCCTTTTTTTCAGTTCCCTCTGCGCTTTTGCCAGAGCCTCGGCGGCAAGCGGATGGAGGTACGCTTCTTTCAGGTCAGTATAAAGAATCTTGCCCGTGAAATTGTCCGGACGTGAGTACATGAGGCTTACGTGGAGAGTGGAGTCGTAGTCCGTCACATCCACATAGCCTTGTGCCTTCATGCTTTGTGCGGTTTGGCTCGGTTGTTGTGCCGATAAATACATCGGCAGGCACAATCCTGCCACTATCGGCATGATATGCTTGATATTCGGGATTTTCATATAAAAATTGCCGGAAAATGGTGATACATTTTCCGGCAAAGGTAGGGATTTTTTTTTAGTCGGCAAGCACATATCCTGTGTGCCGGCTTTCAGGTGGAGTCAGATGGAATAAATAAGCCCCATCTTGTATTCATAGCTTTTCTTATGCACCTCCGGGAAATGGAAGTGGTGGGAGCGTCGGTAGAAGAATGTGCGCTCCATGTCGAGTTTCAGATTCTTGATGATGTTGAGGCTCAGATAAGTGCGGTTCATGAATACCGATGTGCAGCCCTTGTCGCCCATCTTGTTGATAGGCAAGTGGTATTCCGTCCTGTAGTCGAGTTCTTCCGCCGTGTATCCGTCGGGGACGTACTGCCGGGCAAAATAGAAGTTGTTCCCTACAGTCAGATGTTGGTTGAGAGAGAATCTTGTGTTGTTGCGCACACTGAATCCGCTGCAATAGTTATATCGTCTTGACGGGTAATAGTCGGTATTTGAGCCGCCGAACAGAATGCCGCTCAGAATGAAGTCGTTAGACACCGATGTCCGCTTGCCAATATGTTCTGCATACAGGCCGCCGCCAAAACTGACAGCTTCGGATATAATGGCATAGTCGTTGTCGTTGCCTGTACAGCTGTTCGGGCCTATATCGCCATAGTGGTCGATATACTTGACAGTCTGATAGAATCCAATGTCAAGGTTCCAGTTGTGGTCGCACTCTATTTGCTTGCTGGCAATTCTGCCGACAATGTCCATCTCGCCTATCGTAGGCTGGGTGGCAGACAGATTGGCAAGGAGCGACACTGTGAACCAGTCGTATGGATGGTTCTCGTGTGCATTGTCGAAACGGTCGCCGTAGTTGAACTTAAACTCTATGTATGGAGAACTCATGCCGTCCTTCAGTTTGTCTTTTGTGGCAAAATGCCGTATACCAGTGCCGACAGAAAAAGTATATGGCTCGGGAATGATGTGTTTCCCGCGATAGCGGCTTACCCGCCACATCTCTCCCGACAGGATTCGTTTCACACCCCTCACCGGGTTGAGCACTGTACCGAGCAATTCTCTGACCACGCGTTCAGTACCCCTCTTGGAATCATCAAAGAAAATGTCCGACACTCTGTGCGTGACCTCGCCGATAGCCGCGCCTCCTATGCCCGTAGACAGAAGGTCGTTCATTGCCGGCCGGTTCGTCTCGCAAAGCATCTCCCATGTGCCGCTTCCGATAATGGGGTAGAGCAGTGACACACCATAGCTCAGTCCGTGCTCGCGCGCCGCGTTGTAGAACATTCCGCCGTGGTATGGGTGTGCGAACTGATTGCCGGAGAAACTGTCATTGTCCCAGTTGAATCCGCGCTTGAAGTGGTTTTCGAGTACATGGCGGCTTATGCGGGCATAACTGCGGTTTTGTGCGTAGTAGTCCCATGCAAGTATGGCTGCGTTTATTCCGAGGTCTACTGCCAATGCTTTCAGCGCATTGGGTTTTACTACCACCAAAGAGTCGTAGGGCGACAGCCGCTGCAAATGTATATGGTCGCCGTTGCAGGGGTCATACCATAAGGAGTCTTCGATTGTGTTGGCACAGCAGATGTCTGTGCTGTCCGGCTGTATGGTTTCTGTTTGTGCGCAGACATCTGCCGGGCATATCCACAGTGCCAGTATTGTTTTAAATAGGTAGGGGTATAGTTTATTCATCCTCCTTATAGTTTTTGTTTACGTTTTGGTTGCAAAAATACAGAGTTTTCCCAACAGGGTGGAGTTCCATAAAGCTCAAAATGTGGTCAAAAAGTATCTTGTTGGAAGTAGCTGAAAGCCGGTTGAAGAGTGCGTTTTTTTCATAAATCCCGATAACGTTCCGTTTCTGCGGATTATTTTCAAAAAAAATTTTTTTCTCGGTTGTAATATTTTGTCAGGGAAAGTATCTAATATTGTAGAGACAAAACAAAAGAAGTAAACAATCAAAAACATTATTATTATGAGTTGGTTATCTGCCCCTATCTGCACATTCGTGGTTTTTTGGTTCATTTATCTCGTATTTGAACTGTTTGTGCGCCGTGATGAACGTAGAATGCTTATTGAGAAAATTGTTCCGAGCGGAAAGATTGACATAAGCAAGTATCTTTCTCCCTACATCTCCAGTCTCGATTTTGGCATGAGCCGGAACGTAAACCGCAATAATGCTTTGCGCACCGGACTTCTGATGATTGGCATCGGTGCCGGACTTCTGCTTGGATTCTTCCTTAACTCATTGGCCTCGACTCGTGGCTGGGACAGCTATTGGGAAACTACAAGCATCATTTACACTTCCTGTGTATGCTTGTGCGGAGGTGTGGCATTCATTATTGCTTACAATCTGGAGCGCAAGCATGGGATGCAAGACCGTGAGACATTGATGCAAGACATGAAAGACTTGTCGGAGGAGACGGAAACCGGCGGCATGTAAGGCAACTATACGGCGGACAGGTGACATATAGGTTCTTCCTGCCCGCTTTTTCTGACAGGAATATAAGGAGAGTTCTCTTTTCGGAGAATGAGGAAAACTGATAAATTGAGCATCTTTCCATAATCTTTTGCCCGTTAAACGGGACTTGCGGGAATCAAACAATATTATCAATGAAAACAGACGAAAGGCAACTTGTTGTTCGTATTCTTAGCGGGCATACTGAGGAATACGGATATTTCCTTGACCGTTACGGTCCGCGAGTCTTTGCCCTGGTGGCAAGACTTGTGCCAGTCCAGTTGGATGCGGAGGAGATTACGCAGGATGCTTTCGTCCGTGCCTTTTCCGCACTTGGGACATTTGATTTCCGTTCGGAGTTTTCCACGTGGATTTCCCGGATTGCCTACAACTGCGCCGTGCAGTTCCTGAGAAAGCGCAAGCGCGAGGTGGCTGTGGATATAGATGAGGCGCAGCTCGCTTGTATTTCCGACAGTATGGCGGACGAGGTGCTGGCGGCTGATGGCGATGGGCGCATTGTTGTTCTGAACCGCGCCATAGAAATGTTGCCGCCGGATGACAGGGCATTGCTGACCCTGTTTTATTATGAGGACCGCTCCATATCGGACATTGCGTATATATTGTCCCTGAAGGAAAGCAATGTGGCGGTGAGGCTTTATAGAGTGAGAAAACGTTTGTGTGTGTTGATTAAACGACTTGAAAATGAGGACTGACAATAGGTTTGGACAGAATATTCCGTTTGTGCCGGTTCGTAGGAAAGATACAAACAGACCGGATGCCGGGCAAGAGAAACTTGAGCGGTTGCGTGAGTCTGATGTGGCATTGCGGCAGGTATTCAGCGGTGTGGTGGCAGGCAAAGCCAAATATCCGCATAATTTTTCTTTTAAGGCAATGGAGCGCATTTGTGAGGAGCAGGAGCGCAGACAGTGCCGCAGTCGTGTTGCTGGTTATGTGGCGGCGGCAGCGGTCAGTGTATGCGCCGTTGTCACATTGTTGTTTGCCATTGATTTCTCTGCCTTTCCGTTGCCTGATTTCTCTTCTTTGCTGCTGCCTGATTTCTCGGTTTGTGGTTCTGCTTTCTCGCATGACTTTTTTGTGGCGAATGCTTCTGTGACCGTTGTCATAGCCTTCTGCTTTGTGTTCTTTGTCACATTGAACAAGATATTGTCCCGACATTTCTATGGCAGGAAGTGAGTGCGGATCAGATGGTTGCAGGCTTGTTCCTTTTTTGTGACAGTGTGTTTAAACGAAGTCCGGGGCGGGAGTATGACATAAAGCATACTCCCGCCCCGGACTTCAGTTGTATAGTCTTAGTCTTTCAGGAAAGCGGCAAGTTTCTCGACAGCCAGCGCACG
The DNA here is from genome assembly GCA_023665185.1 of Roseburia sp. Taxonomy (GTDB): domain Bacteria; phylum Bacteroidota; class Bacteroidia; order Bacteroidales; family Bacteroidaceae; genus RGIG8745. Next base: position 19,389 of record JAMPEL010000020.1, on the reverse strand, counting down.
GTGGCTGATGGTGTTCTTTATTTCAGAACCCAATTCTGCGAAAGTCTTGTCGTAACCTTCAGGAACGAATATCGGGTCGTATCCGAAACCTCCCTCTCCGTGTTTCTCCGTGGCGATAGTACCTTTCACTATTCCCTCGAAGAACTGAGTCTCTCCATTGTAGATGAGTGCGATGGAAGTGCGGAACTGCGCCGAACGGTTTTCTTTGCCTTCCAGGTTTGCCAGCAGTTTCTGCATGTTTGCCTCAGAGTCGTGACCTTCTCCACCGGCATAGCGTGCGGAGAACACCCCCGGCTCGCCGCCCAGAGCGTTGCATTCCAGACCCGTGTCATCGGCAAAGCAGTCAAATCCATAGAAGCGTTTTACAAACTGTGCCTTCTGCAAGGCATTGCCCTCAAGTGTGTCGGCTGTCTCCGGAATATCCGTCCTACAGCCAATCTCAGCCAAGCTCCTTACTTCGAACTTCTCGCCGAGTATGGCGCGTATCTCGTTCAGCTTGTGCTCATTGTTGCTTGCAAAAACGATTGTTTTCTTTCCCTTGTTCATTTTCTTTGCTTTTATCTCATCGAATCCTTCTCCGTATACACCTTGTACATTTCCCATAGACACGAAGGCATACGGGTCGATAGACTTTATCATACGGAATATGTTTACAGACTCACTCTTGCGTACCAGTACGACAACCACCTTGCGCTCTGTCTTAGTGTACCATCCTGTTCCGTCAAGCACGGTCACACCGCGTCCCGTCGAGTTGATGGCGTCGGCAATCTTGGAATAGTTGCGTGAGAATATCATGAACTGCACCGACTGCCGTTTTCTGTTCACCACATAGTCGAGTGTGATGCTCGATATGATGAGAGTGGCAAAACCGAATATCACCCGCTGCCAGTCATGGAAAACGAAATAGCATGATGACACAATAATCATATCGCCCACCATGATGATAGTGCCGAGACTGATGTTCTTGTACTTGTTGACGATGGCGGCGATGATGTCGGTGCCTCCCGTGCTTCCGTTATTGATGAAACAGATGGCGAGACCTATGCCTTCGAGTACTGCACCGAACACACAAGCCATGAATGCCTGGTCGCCGCATACTCGCGGCAGCACTCCGCCCTCACCCTCGGCAATGCGTTGTATGAGCCATATAAGGAACGAAAGCATGAGCACGGCATAGATGGTTCGTATGCAGAACTTGATACCCAGCACCTTGATGGCCACAATAAGGAAGATGACATTGATGATGAGGTACGTGTTCTGCACCTCAAATCCTGTCGCATAGTAGATGATTGAGCCGACACCCGCCATGCCTCCCGTTGTTATCTGATAGGGAAGCATGAAGTAGGTGAGGGCAAAAGAGTATATCAGGAGTCCGAAAGTGATGAATATGTAGTCGCGGATTCCCTGATAGATAGTCAATGTAATAGGTTTCAGAGCTATTGGTTTCATAATGATAAAGTAATCTTATTTTTTCAGTACTACATTGACAATACGTTTCGGTACGATGATGACTTTCGCCACATTGAAGCCGTCGATGTATTTCTTCGACTGCTCGCTCTCAAGCACTGTCTTCTCGATAGTGGCATTGTCGGCATCTGCCGGGAACGACAACTGGAAGCGCGCCTTTCCGTTGAAGCTGATGGTCAGGTTCATGGAATCCTCCTTTAAGTATTCCTCGTTCCATTCCGGCCACTGGGCGTCGCATACGGATGTGTCGTGTCCCAGAGCCTCCCACAATTCCTCGCAGAGATGAGGGCAGAACGGGGCAAGGAGCACGGCGACTGTCTCCATCACGGTGCGGTTGTGGCTCTTGAGCGCATTCAGCTCGTTCAGGCAAATCATGAATGCCGATACGGATGTGTTGTAAGAGAAGTTCTCTATGTCGGCACTGATTTTCTTTATGAGCTTGTGCAGCGACTTCAGTTCCTCTTTTGTCGGTTCCGCATTGTCAGCCTGCAAGTTGCCCTCACGGTCGAAATACATTGTCCACAGTTTCTTCAAGAAACGGTGGCAGCCGTCAATGCCGTTTGTGTCCCACGGCTTTGACTGCTCGACCGGGCCGAGGAACATTTCGTACAGGCGCAGCGTGTCGGCACCGAATTTCTCTACAATCATGTCCGGATTGACTACATTGAACATCGATTTCGACATCTTCTCGATAGCCCATCCGCAAACATATTTCCCGTCTTCAAGGATAAACTCAGCAGTGTTGTATTCAGGTCTCCATGCCTTGAAAGCCTCCACGTCGAGAATATCGTTTGCCACGATATTCACATCCACGTGGATAGGAGTTGTGTCGTAGTCCTTTCTCAGGTTATAGCTTACGAAAGTATTGGTGTCTTTTATTCGGTAGACAAAGTTGCTGCGTCCCTGAATCATGCCCTGATTGATGAGTTTCTGGAATGGCTCTTCTTTTGCACTGTATCCGTAGTCGTGCAGGAACTTGTTCCAGAAACGCGAATAGATAAGGTGTCCTGTCGCATGTTCCGTTCCGCCGACATAAAGGTCTACGCTCTGCCAGTAGTCTCTTGCCTTGTCGCCGACGAGAGCGTCAGCGTTGCGAGGATCCATATAGCGCAGATAATATGCCGATGAGCCTGCAAATCCCGGCATGGTGTAAAGCTCAATAGGGAATACAGTCTTGTTGTCGATTTTGTCATTCTCCACAATCTGCTTGCTCGCCTCGTCCCAAGCCCATTTTGTGGCGTTGCCGAGTGGCGGCTCTCCGGTCTCGGTAGGCAGGAACTTGTCCACCTCCGGCAATTCGAGAGGCAGGCAGTCAGCCGGAATCATCGTAGGTATTCCGTTCTTATAGTATACAGGGAACGGCTCGCCCCAGTATCTTTGGCGGCTGAATATGGCATCGCGCAGGCGGTAGTTCACTTTGACGCGTCCGAGTCCGTGCTCGCTGACATATTTCTTTGTGGCTGCTATTGCCTCCTTGACAGTCAGTCCGTTGAGCGAGAAATCGGAGTATGGCGCGGCATCCTTGCGCGGACTGTTGCATACGACACCCTCCTTTGCATCGAAACTCTCCTCACTGACGTCACATCCCTCGATAAGCGGGATAATCGGCAGGTTGAAGTGCTTGGCAAAGGCATAGTCGCGGCTGTCGTGCGCAGGCACTGCCATGATGGCTCCCGTGCCATATCCGGCAAGTACATAGTCGCTGACCCATATAGGAATGTCCTCGCCTGTCAGTGGGTTGGTGGCATAGCTTCCTGTGAAGATTCCCGTCACCTTCTTGTCAATCATACGCTCTCTTTCCGTGCGTTTCTTCACCTGTTCCAGATATTCCTCGACAAGCGGTTTCTGTGCGTCTGTGGTGACAACCTCCACCAATTCGCTTTCCGGAGCCAGCACCATGAATGTGACGCCGAACATTGTGTCCGCACGGGTGGTGAAGATGGTGAACGACTTGTCCTCGCTGCCTGCCACCTTAAATTCCACTTCCGTTCCTTCTGAGCGTCCTATCCAGTTGCGCTGTGTCTCTTTCAGAGAGTCAGTCCAGTCGACTGTGTCCAGTCCGTCGAGAAGACGCTGTGAGTAGGCTGATACGCGCAGACACCACTGGCGCATCTTCTTCTGCACGACAGGATAGCCGCCGCGCACACTGACTCCGTCCACTACCTCGTCGTTGGCAAGCACCGTGCCGAGTTTCGGACACCAGTTTACCATTGTCTCTCCGAGAAAGGCAATGCGCCAGTTCATCAGCTTGTCGCTCTTCTCCTTGTCGCTCATGGCATTCCATTCGGCGGCAGTGATATGGAGTTCCTCCGACTGTGCCGCATTGACACCCTCTGTGCCCTTTGCGGACAGAATCTCCACAAGCTCAGATATAGGACACGCCTTCTGGCGGTTGTTGTCGTAGTAGCTTTCAAACATGAGCTGGAAAGCCCACTGTGTCCACTTGTAGTAGTCGGGGGCACATGTGCGTATCTCTCTGTCCCAGTCGAAAGAGAATCCTATTTTGTCGAGTTGCTCGCGGTAGTGGTTGATATTCTGCACAGTAGTCACCTCCGGATGCTGTCCTGTCTGTATGGCATATTGCTCCGCCGGCAGTCCGTAAGCGTCATAGCCCATAGGGTTCAGTACGTTGAATCCTTGCAGACGCTTGTAGCGCGCGTAGATGTCGCTTGCGATGTATCCAAGCGGGTGTCCCACATGGAGTCCCGCACCGGAAGGATACGGGAACATGTTGAGCACATAATACTTCTTTTTGCTTTCGTCCTCGGCAACCTTATAGGTCTTGTTCTCAACCCATTTGCGTTGCCATTTCTTCTCAATCTCTCTGAAATTGTACTCCATTGTTGATTCTATATGTTTCTTCTGTTTTCTATGTGTTTAGGTGACAGTCAGAAGCTTTCTGTCTATCGTGGCAAAGGTACAAATCTTTTCAAAGATGGGCAAATTTTATGTGGGGTCTGTAGAGTGCTTTGCGGTATGTGTGGACAAGTGCGGCTGACATTTTGCTACTTGAAAAGAGGACGCTTTTTTAACAATTCCCGCTGTTTTTCGCCCTTGCTCGATGCGCGTTTTTCTGCGGGTTATTTATAAGTTATTGATAATCAAATAGATACTATTTTACGAAAAAGTCGCAGTTTTTGATCAAAAACGCAGGGCTGACTATAAAATAGGATGCGTTGATAATCAGGTAGTTACGGAAGTTCGCCTTCAAAATCCTCAATTTTCGGACTCAAAATCCATTTTTGTTTTTCAGAGCATTGAAAAGAGACTGTGGTGTTTTTTGAGGAAGTGATTCGGGAAAATGCCCGATTTTAGCCCGAAAAACAGGCTTTGAAAATTTTGTGCGTGCTGAAAATAAAATTCCAGCACGCTTTGAATTTTTTTCGACTGCGGTGGAATTTTATTTTCACTGCGGTGAAAATTTGGGGAAAAGTGCGTTTTCGGGAATTTTGTATGTCTTTTAGTCGTGCGAATTGTTCTGTTTGTCCACTCGATTTTCGGGGCTTAAAAAACCGCCGTAGAATCGCGTCAAATGCAACTGTGTAAGGTTCGGTTCATTTTGAGGCGATTCTACGGAGTTGGGGTTTAACATATCAAATTGTCGGGTATATTCTAATTTTATTGATTTTTGAGACAGACTCCTCCGTCGCAAGGCGACACTTCCCATAACTTAGGGGAGGAGCCTGTTTACCATATTAGCAGAGAAACTAACTATTTGATTAACAAGGTATATAACTCCTCCATTAAGTCAGGGGAGGTGTCGCCTTGCAACGGAGGAGTCTGTCAGAATACACCAAAAGACACATTTACAAAACGTCAAGTAACCTGTTGGGCACATCTGCAAAATATCACCCACCCAACATTCCGCTTTACAACAAATGAAATAAATTGCCCGAAATGCCGTATGAGCCTGAAAAATCCCCTTTTATTGCTCCAAAATACAGAATAAGTAGCCGTAAACGGCACAAAAAAGTAAGAAATGTGCGGTTTTGTAAAAACAATGTATTACATTTGTGCGAAGATTATCTTGTATATGTGAATTGCTGTAATGCACAATGCGGCATGTCGTACAATGTCCGTGCCTGTGCTTGCACCATGTAATATACACTCACGCGCTGCTTTGAAACTTTAAATGAATAAACTATAATAAAGTATGGGATTTACAAGACTTACAGCTGCTGAAGCAGCATCACTCGTCAAAGATGGTGACAATATCGGTCTCAGCGGTTTTACTCCTGCCGGCACTCCGAAGGCTGTCACAGCAGAAATTGCAAAAATAGCTCATGCAGAGCATGAAGCCGGACGTCCGTATAAAATCGGAATCTTTACCGGTGCCTCTACAGGACAGTCGTGCGATGGTGTGCTTTCGATGGAGAAGGCCATACGTTATCGCGCGCCTTACACCACGAACGCTGAGTTCCGCAAGCATGTGAATGCCGGTGAGATAGCTTATAACGACATACACCTGAGCCAGATGGCGCAGGAGCTGCGTTACGGATTCTTGGGTGATGTGGACTGGGCTATTATAGAGTGCTGCGCCGTGGAAGATGACGGCAAGGTGTATCTTACAGCGGCCGGCGGAATATCTCCGACAGTGGCGCGTCTTGCAAAGAAAGGTGTGATATTGGAGTTGAACGCTTTCCATAGCGCAAAATCAATAGGCATACACGATGTGTATGAGCCTCTCGACCCTCCTTCACGCGCAGCCATTGAGATTAACAAACCGAGTGACCGTATCGGAACAACTTATCTGCAAATCGACCCGAAGAAGATTGTCGGTGTGGTAGAGTGTGACATTCCGGACGAGGCGCGCGCATTCAAGGATGCTGACCCTATTACGGACACTATCGGTCAGAACGTAGCCGATTTCTTGCTGGCAGACATGAAGCGCGGCATTATTCCATCTACGTTCCTTCCGTTCCAGAGCGGCGTAGGCTCGACAGCCAATGCCATTCTCGGCGCGCTCGGAAGCAATCCGGCTGTGCCTGCGTTCAATGTATATACAGAGGTGCTTCAGGACGCGGTTGTGGGACTGATGCGCAGCGGGCGAGTGAAGAGCGCGTCTACATGCTCGCTGACAGTGACAAACGAGGTGTTGCAAGGCATTTACAACGACATAGACTTCTTCAAGGACAAGCTGGTGCTCCGCCAGTCGGAAATATCAAACAATCCGGAGGTTATCCGCAAGCTCGGTGTCATCGCCATCAACACTGCCATTGAGGTTGACCTTTACGGCAATGTGAACTCTACGCAGATATGCGGAACAAAGATGATGAACGGTATTGGCGGCAGCGGCGACTTTGAGCGCAATGCTTTCCTCTCTATCTTCACATGTCCTTCTGTGGCAAAGGGCGGATGTATCAGCTCTATCGTGCCGTTCTGCTCACATATCGACCATACGGAGCACGATGTGAACGTGGTCATCACGGAACAGGGTGTGGCTGACCTTCGCGGCAAGTCGCCTGTAGAGCGTGCCAAAGCCATTATCGAGAATTGTGCGCATCCTGATTACAAGCAGCTGCTTTGGGATTATCTCAAACTGGCGGATAAGGGACAGACTTGCCACAAGCTTTCTGCCGCATTTGCCATGCACGATACGTTCTTGCGCGAGGGCGACATGCACCTGACTGACTATGCGCGATACATCATCAAATGATTTGAGCGTTTTGCTTGAGCAAAAAAGTCGGTCTGATGAAATTTGTATCATGGAATGTCAACGGGCTGCGCGCCTGTTGTGATAAGGGATTCCGGGAGGCATTCGGGAAACTGGACGCTGATTTCTTCTGCTTGCAGGAGACCAAGATGCAGGCGGGACAACTCGACCTTGAGTTCGAGGGATACCGCGCTTTCTGGAACTATGCGGACAAGAAGGGATATTCCGGCACGGCCGTATTTACCCGCCACCAGCCGCTGAGTGTCACCTATGGCATGGGCATTGATGAGCATGACCATGAGGGCAGGGTGATTACACTGGAGATGGAGGACTTCTTCCTTGTGACAGTCTACACTCCCAATTCGCAGGACGGGCTGAAGCGTCTCGACTACCGCATGAGGTGGGAGGACGATTTCCGCAAGTATCTTCTTGAGCTTGACAGCCGGAAGCCGGTGATAGTGTGTGGCGATTTGAATGTGGCGCACAAGGAAATTGACTTGAAGAATCCGAAATCGAACAGGCGCAATGCCGGATTTACGGACGAGGAGCGCGAGAAGCTTACTTGTCTGCTTGATGCCGGGTTTACGGACACATTCCGCCATTTCTATCCGACAGAGGAGAACATCTATTCGTGGTGGTCGTATCGCTTTAAGGCACGCGAGAAAAACGCGGGGTGGCGCATCGATTATTTTCTCTGTTCCAAAACGATGGACGGACGGCTTTCCGCCGCGTCCATCTGTACGGATGTGATGGGATCGGACCATTGTCCTGTGGTGTTGGAAATAAAGGACGCTTGTGCCGGATAGGGCAATGGCTTTGTCTGAATGAATAGCGGGCTGTTTCGTAGAAAGGTTTGATCCTCTTAATATATAATGGTGCTATTCTTGTAACAAGGCATATCCGGCAGCGGCGGAATACAAAAAGAACAGTCCCTGTTTACAGTGCGTAAACAGGGACTGTTCTTTTAATAGACATAAGTTTTATATGTAGACTCCCTTCCTTTAAAGTATAGGGCGGAAAGGAGAATGTATGTCCTCGCTTAGTTTAGTGCGGCAGTAAGCTCGGCTCCTCCCTTGAACTTTGCAGACTTCTTGGCTGCGATAGTGATAGACTCGCCTGTCGCAGGATTGACACCCTGACGCTCGCCTCTTTCAGCTACGGAGAAAGTACCGAATCCTAAAAGAGCCACTTTGTCGCCGGCCTTCAATGCCTCAGATATTGTCTCTATGATGCTGTCAAGAGCCTTCTTGGCATCAGCTTTGCTCAGTTGTGACTTTTCCGCAACTGCGTTAATGAGTTCGTTTTTGTTCATAATTATAAGTATTAAGATGTAAATAGATGTCTGTGATTTTCCTGTTGCCAGTTGTTGTAAGGCAACTGAGTAAGGTTAGAGCACAAGCGTTGTTTTTATGTATGCAATTGACATAACTCTCTTTTCTGCAAATATATATCATAATTTGCAACGTACAAAGGGATTAATTAAAAAATCAACAAAAAAACGGAAAACATGTAGTATTTGCGCTTAATTTTCGGTTTAATGGAATAAAAAAAGTATTTTTGCAATGGTTTTCAAATACATAAGTCGTATGAATATGCCTCCTGTTGTAAAGACACTGCTTCTGCTTAATGTGGTGGTGTTTATAATTGATATGCTGTTTCCGATGATTTCCGGTGGAATATCATTGAGCGGAATTTTCGGATTGCGCTATTTCCTCTATCCAGGCTTCCATTTTTATCAGCCGCTAACCTATATGTTCATGCATGGCGGCCTGATGCACTTGTTCTTTAATATGTTCGCGCTGTGGATGTTCGGACGTGTCATGGAGATGGTGTGGGGCGGACAGCGGTTCTTGTTTTATTACCTGTTTTGTGGAATAGGTGCTGCTCTTGTGCAGGAACTGGGACAGTTTTTTGGACTGATAAGTCCGTATGCCATGACAATCGGCGCTTCCGGAGCCGTATATGGCATATTGCTTGCCTTTGGAATGACTTTCCCTAACGAGAGGATGTTCATCATCCCGATACCGATTCCTATAAAGGCAAAGTATTTTGTCATGTTCTATGCTGCGGTGGAAGTGCTTGAGGGCATGAGCCTTAGTGACGGAGTGGCGCATTTTGCCCATCTGGGCGGTATGCTTTTCGGAGTTATCCTTATACTCTATTGGAGAAGGGGTGTGTACAAGCATCAGTTTGGAAATGGCGGTTTGGGGAACAATTCTTCCTCTTATCATGAAGGCGGCTATGACCGTGGCGAGAGTCTTTTCGACAAGTTGAGAAAGAGACTCGGAGGCAAGAAGAAGCCTAAGATGACGGTCAGTCATGGTGCCGGAAAGCGTGAGAAGGACTATGATTATAATTCAAGGAAAAAAGAGGATAATGAAGAGATAGACCGCATTTTAGATAAGGTGCGCAAAGACGGATATGCCAGTCTGACAACAGAGGAAAAGAACCGTTTGTTTAATGCAAGCAGGCAGTGATTGTCGGCTGCAAGCGTGTAAAAAGGGTGTGGTGTTTATGAAATTCAAGATGAAGAAACTGTTTCTGAGTATATTCATTGCTGCAAATGTGGTTGTCATTGCAGCAATGATTTTTTGTGCATATACTACTTATCTGCCTCCACAGACTTATCCCAACTGGTCTTATTTCGGACTGATTTTCCCTGTCTTCCTGTTTCTTGATATTGTCTTTGTGGCATTTTGGCTTGTGTTCAAATGGAAACTCGTCATACTTCCCCTGACCGGCCTTCTGCTATGTATAGGAGCTGTGAGGACTTATTTCCCCGTAAACATACCTCAGGCCCACCCGGCGGATGCTATCAAGGTGCTGTCGTATAATGTGCTCCATTTTGGTGAGGACAGCAGTGTGGCTTCTGAGGACAATCCGATACTTAATTATATATTGCAAAGCGGTGCCGACATTGTGTGTTTGCAGGAAGCAGGCGGACGCGACATGGAACGGATGGGAGAGGTTTTCGACAGCATTTATCCGTACAGTGAGTTTGGGGCGAGCCGGATGGCGATGGTACTCATCCTTTCCAAGTATCCGATACTCAGTACGGAGGAAATAAATTATCCGTCGGAAACAAACAGCAGTTTTGCGCATGAGCTGCTTGTCGGAAAGGATACGGTGCTTGTGATAAACAATCATCTGGAGTCGTATAAACTCAATGACGATGACAAGCAGCAGTATAAGCAGATTATCAAGAATCCGGAAAGCGATGATGTGGAGGAAAAATACCATTCGCTGGTATCCAAAATTGCGAAGGCGACAGCTGTACGTGGGGTGCAGGCTGATTCCGTGGCGGCCTTTATAGCCCGCAGCCGGCATAAGTATATTATATCTTGCGGCGACTTCAACGACTCTCCGGTGTCGTATGTCCATCATGCCATGGCACGTACCCTGAACGATGCCTATACACGCTCGGGAAACGGGCCGGGACTGTCGTACAACAGAAACGGGATGTATTTTCGGCTTGACAATATTCTGGCAAGCGACAACTTTGTCCCTTACGAGGCTGTTGTAGACAGGAAAATAAAGGCAAGCGACCATTATCCCATCTCTTGTTACTTGAAAATGAAATGACAGAATGAAAAAACATTCCAAAGATATTTGATTTGTAAAAAAAGCATTATCTTTGCAAAATTGAAAGACACAGTATGTCTTGGAAGTAAAAACAAAATAACAAAATCATAAATTATCAACAAAATGCAAAACAAAGGATTTGTAAAGTTCTTGGCAGTGGCACTTACCTTGATTTGTCTCTTCTATCTTTCATTCTCTGTTGCTACAAACTATGTGGAAAAGCAGGCGGCAGGCATGGAGGAGAAGGAAGCAGAGGCATATCTGGACTCGCTGAACACGACTCCGTTCTATCTCGGAAGTTACACTCTGAAAGATTGCCGTGAAACTGCTATTGGTCTGGGTCTTGACCTTAAAGGCGGTATGAACGTCATTCTTGAGGTGTCGGTTCCGGAGGTAATCAAGACGCTGGCTGACCACAAGACTGATCCTGCTTTCTTGCAGTCGGTAGAGGAAGCTCAGAAACTCGCAGCTGAAAGTCAGGACGATTTTATCACATTATTTGTCAATGCCTACAAAAAGAATGCTCAGGGAAGCAATTTGGCTTCTATCTTTGCAACCCAGCAGCTTAAAGGCAAGGTGAACACTAACAGTACTGACAGCGAGGTGGAGAAAGTGCTTCGCGCTGCAGTCAATGAGGCGGTGGACAATTCTTTCAATGTGTTGCGTACACGTATTGACCGTTTTGGTGTCGTTCAGCCGAACATCCAGAAAATTGAAGGTCAGTCGGGACGTATCATGGTTGAATTGCCGGGTATCAAAGAGCCTGAACGTGTGCGCAAACTTCTTCAGGGTAGTGCAAACCTCGAATTTTGGGAAACATATGACACTCAGGCTGTATTGCCTTATTTGAACCAACTCAATACCGCTTTGCGCAACGGCGGTAAGGCTGATGCTGTTGTCGCAGAGGATTCTGTAGTATCGGCAACTGATTCTGCGGTTGTGCAGGAGTCGGTTGCGGAAGTGGCAGACTCTTCAAACAACGCAAGCGCATTGCTCGCTCAGGTTTCTGGAGGCGACAATGCAAAGGCAGGCAATAAGTCGGCTGATGCTGTAGAGGCAATGAAAGCGGAGAATCCGCTCTTCGCCATTCTCCAGCCGATACAGGGCAATGCCGGATGTATGGTAGGATATGCAGTGGCATCTGATACTGCTGAAATCAACGCGCTTGTCAGCTCTGCGGTGGCAAAGGAGATTCTTCCTGTAGACCTCAGCCTCAAATGGGGTGTGAAGTCTGAGGATAAGGCGGGAAAGGTATTCGCACTTTATGCTATCAAAACTACTGGCAAGAACGGACGCGCTCCGCTCGAAGGCGAAGTGGTGATTGAGGCAAAGGACGAATTCGACCAGTATGGCAATCCTTGCGTATCAATGAAGATGAACACAGAAGGCGCACGCAAATGGTCTGCGCTTACAGAGGCAAATCTGAACCATGCAATAGCTATTGTTCTTGATAACTATGTGTACAGCGCGCCTAATGTAAGAAGCAAGATTGACGGCGGAAGCTCTCAGATTACAGGTAACTTTACCACTAACGACACAAAGGACCTTGCCAATGTGCTTGAGTCGGGTAAGATGCCTGCACCTGCGCAGATTGTACAAGAAGATATTGTCGGTCCTACTTTGGGTCAGGAATCTATCAACAAGGGCTTTATGTCTTTCGTTGTCGCTTTTGTCATCCTTATGGTTTACATGTGTGTCATGTACGGATTCAAGCCGGGTATGGTGGCAAATATGGCGCTTGTACTTAACTTCTTCTTTACTATCGGTATTCTGACATCTTTGCAAGCCGCACTGACAATGTCCGGTATTGCCGGTATGGTGTTGTCGTTGGGTATGGCTGTCGATGCAAATGTGCTGATATACGAGCGTACAAAAGAAGAGATGAAGGCTGGAAAGAATATAAAGAGTGCTGTGGCAGCCGGATATAGCAATGCTTTCTCTGCGATATTTGACTCAAACCTCACTTCTATCATTACTGGTGTCATTCTTTATAACTTCGGTACTGGACCTATTAAGGGATTCGCAACTACTCTCATCATCGGTATCGTATGCTCATTCTTCACTGCTGTATGGCTTACACGTATTGTGTATGAGCACTTCTTGAACAAGAACATGTGGCAGAATCTCACATTCACTACAAGTCTTTCAAGAAACTTCGCACAGAATACGAAGTATAACTTCATGGCATCATATAAGAAGTCATTTACATGTTTCGGAATAGTTCTTGCTGTAAGCCTTGTGTCATTGTTTGTGCGCGGTCTTAGCCAGTCTATTGACTTTACCGGAGGACGTAACTTTAAGGTTGAGTTTGTCAATGAGGTACAGCCTGAGCGCATCAATGAAATTCTTCGTGAGAAGTTCACTGCAAACATAGAGGAAGGTGAGAATGTGAATGTTCAGGTCATTGCTATCGGTACAGACCACAAGACAATACGTGTGACTACCAACTACCGTATTAAGGAGAATGGCGCAGATGTTGACTCTGAGATTGAGAACTTGCTTTATGAGGCCTTTGTTGAGGCGGGATTTGTAGACAAGTCTATTTCAGCGGAGCGTTTCCTTAACCGCGATGACCGTGCTGGCGGCTCAATCATCAGTTCGCAGAAAGTAGGTCCTTCAATTGCTGAGGACATTACATACGGTGCTATCTGGTCTGTTATTCTTGCTCTTATTGCGATTTTCGTATACATTCTTATACGTTTCCGCAATGTGGCATACTCTGTCGGTTCTGTTACTGCGCTTGTGATGGATACAATGCTTATTATTGGTGCATATTCAATATGTTATGGCTGGATAGGTTTCTCTCTTGAGATTGACCAGACATTTATTGGCGCAATTCTTACGGCTATCGGTTATTCAATCAACGATAAGGTGGTTATCTTTGACCGTATTCGTGAAAACTTCGCTCTTTATCCAAAGCGCGACCATCAGCGTCTGTTCAACGAGTCATTGAACTCTACATTGGCACGTACAATCAATACTTCAGTTTCAACTCTCATAGTATTGCTTTGTATCTTTGTATTGGGCGGTGACAGCATACGTAGCTTTGCGTTTGCCATGATTCTCGGTGTAGTCATCGGTACAACTTCTTCAATCTTCATTGCTGCTCCTACTGCTTATTTGGTAATGGGACACCGCATAAAGGAAGAGGCTGAGGATGTTGAGCCTGCACAGTAAGAAAAAGTATTATTGTAATACATAATAATGAAGGCAATGCCGGTTTGTGTAACAACAGACTGGCATTGTTTTTTTATTGGTGTCCGGTAAACGTGTTTAACTGGCTATTCTGAATGATTCTATGCATTGACAGACCCCTATTCCAATGATTCTGCCGGTCGCCCGATAAAAACGTTCTTCTTTCGTGGAGTATTCATTGACGAGGATTCCATATTTGCCCAATTCAGACTCTTCTAATTTTTAATTATTGCTGTCCGGTAAAACTTTTGAGTGTTAGGAAAACCGTCATTTTCATAATATATGATTCTTATTTTAGCCCTATAAGCGAATAATAGCATCTTTATTTATGCGCCATCATCAATATCACACAAGGGAAAAAGCCCCCATTTTGATAAAAACATCAAAAGTAATTGATTATAAATCCAATATGAGGATATAGTATGTTTTTATCGGACACCAATAATTTTTTATCTTCCAATGAAGCTCTACACATTCAATATATCAGCTGTCCGAGGAAAATAAAAAGTCAAATAGGACTTGAATGTTTTACCGGATACCAATAATTATTTTTTTTCTTTTTTCCGTTCATTCTTTCTCTTGTCCTTTTTCCAGTCCACTCCTCTTACTCTCTTTCTTTTTTCGTTCTCTCTTTCTTTTCCTGTTATCTTTTGGTAGATAGATACCTTTTAGATGGAATAGGTAAATCTTTGTTCCGTCAATGATATATTTCTCGTAATTTATGTCTAAATTTGCGCGGTTTTAGAAACAAAAAGAATGTATAATCAATTAATTGTAATATGCAGAAGATAAGAGCAGCCATTGTGGGATATGGCAATATTGGAAAGTATGCGCTTGAAGCACTTCAGGCATCGCCTGATTTTTTATGTGTGGGAGTAGTGCGCCGTCATGGCGATGAGAACAAGCCGGAAGAACTTGCTGGTATTCCGGTTGTGAAGAATATAAAGGAACTGGACAAGGTGGATGTGGCAATTCTTGCCACTCCTACCCGTAAGGTTGAGGAATATGCTAAAGAGTGCCTCGCATTAGGCATTAATACTGTTGACAGCTTTGATATACACACGCAGATTGTTGAACTTCGCCGCTCGCTCGATGCGGAGGCAAAGAAGTACGGAGCTGTATCCGTTATTTCTGCGGGATGGGACCCGGGAAGCGACTCTATTGTCCGTACTCTGATGCAGAGTCTTGCACCTAAGGGTGTCAGCTATACAAATTTTGGTCCGGGACGCTCTATGGGACATTCTGTTGCTGTACGCGCCATAGAGGGAGTGAAAGACGCTCTGAGCATGACTATTCCTGTAGGCACTGGCATTCATCGCCGTATGGTGTATGTGGAACTTGAAGAAGGTTATGATTTCAATGCTGTGGCAGCTGCTATCAAGGCAGACCCTTATTTTGTGAACGATGAGACTCACGTGCAGCAGGTTGCCTCTGTTGATGAGCTTAATGATGTGGGCCACGGAGTGAACCTTGTACGCAAGGGTGTTTCAGGAAAGACACACAACCAATTGTTTGAGTTCAATATGAAAATCAATAATCCTGCCCTTACCGCACAGGTGCTTGTCAATGTCGCTCGTGCCTCAATGCGTCAGCAGCCGGGTGCTTACACCATGATAGAGATACCGGTTATAGATATGCTTCCGGGCGACCGCGAGGAGCTTATCAGCCATTTGGTATAATCCTCCGACTTATTTATAGAATAGAAACATATATATAGGAGAAAGAACGAGACTGTCTGACAAGTCTCTGAATGTGAGAAATCACCCCTGTCAGAGTGCATTCTGAACTGCACACCAAAAGTTTTGTGTCTAACTTATGGGGCGCAGTTCATTCTGACAGGGGTGAAAGCATCAAAATAGGACAAGTGAGCCGCACCCCATAAGTTTTTTGTACAAAAAAAACTTATGGGGTGCGGCTCACTTGTTAGACGGCCTGTCTTGTTGTTGGCATTCCGTCTCTTATTCCACTCAGTTTACTGATGTCAGCCCAAGCGTATTTGCGTCAGGTTATTCCTCGGTCTTCTCGCGGCGGAACGGACGTCCCTCGCTGTCGAAGCCCCATTTTTCCTTACGCTCATTGCGTCCTCTGTCATCCCTTCTTTCGCGGAAGTCCTTCCGGTTACGGTCATCGTATTTCTTCTCGCCATATTTCTTTCTGTCACGGTCGTATGGCTTATCTTCTCTTCCGTAAGGCTTTCTGTCCTTGTCATACGGCTTTCTGTCCCTGTCAAATGGTTTCCGCTCACGGTCGAAAGGTCTTTTCTCCCTGTCGTCAGAACGTCTGTCCCTGTCATATAGCCTGCGTTCTTTGTTGAAAGACCTGCGTTCTTCCTCAAACGATTTTGAGGAACTCTCGCTCTCGTCCCACTTGCCCGGTTTGCGGTCGCCCCATTTGAAGGTGCGGCGGTCGAGTTCTGTGTCCTCATCATCTTTGTAGAAGCTGAAAGAACCCTTCTTTGTGCGGTCAAACGGTTTCTTGTCCTTGTCGAACGGTTTGCGTGAGTTGTAAGGACGGCTCTTGAAGTAGTGGTCGTCATCGCGCGAGCCCCGCTTGCCCTCATACCCTTCGTCCTCATCCTCTTCGCGGCGGCGGTGAGGCTTGAACTTCATGTTGTGCATACGCTCGTCCTCGCTCTTTATGTCGAGTCCTTCCTCACGCCTGTCACTGAGCTTGCCATCGAACACCTGATATTTGCGGAACTCGCATTCAAGCGCACCGTTGAACAACGCATAGCGTGTGGATGGGCGCATACCGATTTTGGCAAAACACTCTTCGCGGTAACTGAGCACCCATGCGTCATTGCCTACAAAAGCATGTTTCAGACGCTCGCCGATTGTCTCATACAGTCCGAGGAGGTCGTCCGTGGTGATACGCTCTCCGTATGGCGGGTTCGTAATAATCATGGCTTTCTCCACCGGCTGCTCAAACTCATAGAAGTCGCGCTGCATGATGTCCACCACTTTGTTTACACCGGCAGAGCGTGCGTTGTCCTGAGCGATAGCCACAGCCTGACGGTTTATGTCATAGCCGTAAATCTTATGGTCGAAATCACGCTCCTGTGAGTCGTCGTTATATATTTTGTCGAACAAGTCCTCATCAAAATCTTTCCATTTCTCGAATGCGAATTCCTTGCGGAACACACCCGGATAGATGTTCATGGCGATGAGCGCGGCCTCAATAAGGATAGTTCCGGAACCACACATCGGGTCGATGAGGTCGCATTCTCCGTTCCATCCTGAGAGCATAATCATTCCGGCCGCAAGTACCTCATTAAGCGGAGCAGGCACTGTTCCGGTGCGATAGCCGCGCTGGTGCAGGCTTTCTCCCGAGCTGTCAAGAGATATAGTCACATCGTTGTCTGCGATATGTATGTTTATTCTGATGTCCGGATTGGTGATGCTGACATTAGGACGCTCGCCTGTCTTCTCGCGGAAATAGTCGGCAATACCGTCCTTTACTCTGTATGCCGCGAATTTTGAGTGACGGAATTTCTCTGAGAAAACAACTGCGTCCACAAGGAATGTGTTGCTGCAGTCCATATAAGTCTCCCAATCCATTTTCTTCACCACCTCGTACACTTCGTCTGCATCGTCTGCCTGAAAATGCCGTATTGGTTTCAGCACCTTGACTGCTGTGCGAAGACAGAAGTTGGCTCTGTATAACATTTCTTTGTCGCCGGTGAATGAGACCATCCGCCTTCCTATCTCGATATTATTGGCGCCCAGCTCTGTTATTTCCTTTGCAAGCACTTCCTCCAATCCTTGAAATGTCTTTGCAATAATCTTAAATTCTTGTGTTTCCACGCTGCTTTAATATTTTTGTTTTTTTGTTGACAAGTAATTTTTTCCGGCACAGGCAGTTCCGTCTTGCCATATTGCCGTTCTTCCTATTCCTGTTTCTCTATGTAAAATGAGGATTCTATCTTCTCTGCACCACTCTGCCGTTTGCAGGCACATCCTCTGTCACCCAGATGTTTCCGCCTATTGTTGCCCCTTTGCCTATCGTGATGCGTCCGAGTATCGTGGCATTAGAATAGACAATCACGTTGTCCTCCAGTATAGGGTGGCGCGCAATGCCCTTGATAGGGTTGCCGTCCTCGTCGAGCGGAAAACTTTTTGCGCCCAGTGTCACGCCCTGATACAATTTGACATTGTCGCCTATGACGCATGTCTCTCCGATAACCACACCTGTGCCGTGGTCAATAGTGAAATATTCGCCGATAGTGGCGCCTGGATGAATGTCTATACCCGTTTCCGAATGCGCCATTTCCGTGAGTATCCTCGGTATGAGAGGCACTCCGAGCATAAGCAGCTCATGTGCGATGCGGTAGTTGGTGAGTGTTTTGATTACCGGATAGCAACTGATTATCTCCCCATAGCTCTTAGCTGCCGGGTCGCCGTTGTATGCCGCAATCACATCCGTGGCAAGCATCCTGCGTATCTCCGGAAGCCGGCTGATAAATTCCGTGGCTATGCGGCAGCTTTTCTCTTCCGCCTGTTTGCCACCCGCATTTTCCGCCATATCGTGTTGCTCAAAGGCAAGCCCTGCACGGATTTGCGTGGAAAGCAAGTCGTGCAACCGCTCAACGTTCACTCCCAGATGGTATTTGAGGGTGTGGGCATTGACGCAGGAATTTCCATAATAGCCGGGGAAAATGACAGAGCGGGCAATGTCGATAATCTCAAACAATACTTTGCCCGATGGCAGAGAGATGCCTTCGCGATGCTGATGAAACAAATCCTTGTATGAGGCCGGCTCTGCAAGTCGGTCTACTGTTTCTGTCAGAATATCGTTAAAGTGCTGTAAACTCATATTGTTGTGTCAGTAAGTGCTATACCTCAGATTCGGAATTGTCCATGCTCGGACGACACCGAATTTGCTGCAAAAATAGTCAAAAAAAGACACACCTGAGAAATAATCCGCAATTTTATCTGTTGCATGAGAGCAAATAATTCTGTTTTCTGTAATTCAGACAGGAAAAATGGTTTGTCCGGTGTCTCAAACGATTTATTTCTCATTTATTGCAGAGTCCAGTTTTGGTGCTGGCGGTGTTTTGCAGATGTGCTCAATAGGTTGCTTGACTTTCTGTAAGTATGTTTCGTGATGTATTCTGACAGGATGTTTGACTTTTTGCGAGTATGCTTCTGGTGTATTTTGACAGACTCCTCCGTCGCTACGCGCCACCTCCCCTAACTTAGGGGAGGAACTATATGCCTTGTTAATCAATATGTTAGTCTCTCTGCTAACTCGGTAATCAGGCTCCTACCCTAAGTTAGGGGAGGTGTCGCGTAGCGACGGAGGAGTCTGTCTCAAAAGTCGATAAAATAGAATATCTCTGACAATTTGATATGTTAAAACTCACCTTCGTAGAATCGCCTCAAAATGAACCGAACCTTGCCTCGGTTGCAAAAACGCGATTCTACGGCGACTTCTAACCCTCAAAATCCAAGTGGACAAAAAGAACAATCCGACCGACTAAAAGACATAGAAAA